>DASTFK010000087.1:0-5007 GCA_035719945.1 Nitrospira sp. | reverse complement strand
GAGCGCGCGGCCCGGATGACCACATGCACCACATCCCAGCATGACCTTCAGCACCTGGCCGTCCGCTCGTACTCACGAGCCAATCATTGTTTCGCGGAAGTGGGCGAGTTGGATTGGTCGGAAGCGGAATACTTGAACGAGCGCAACGCCCGTGTGACGTGGGCGAAAATGGAAGGGAAGCACCCCTGGGGGCAACTCGCCTGGAAGGTCACGAGCAATTACGGCACGAGTTTCTCCCGTTGGGGCCTTTGGGTGATCGGCACCATCGCCGTGTTCAGCGTGCTGTATGAGCTGTTTTTCCAGCTACAGTGGATT
The DNA here is from genome assembly GCA_035719945.1 of Nitrospira sp. GTDB lineage: Bacteria > Nitrospirota > Nitrospiria > Nitrospirales > Nitrospiraceae > Nitrospira_C. The sequence continues at coordinate 4,692 of DASTFK010000087.1, read as the reverse complement.
CAGCCGATTGGCTCGGACACCGTCTCTGCCTGGATTCCCTTGTGGTCGGCAGTCTACTACTCCGTGAATGTCACGGCGGCTCTTGGGCTCGTGGATTACCAACCCACTCATGTCGTGAGCCAGGTCGTAGTGGTCATCAATGTCCTGGCCGGCTACCTTCTGCTCGGCATCGGCATCGGCATCATCGGCCGCATGATACGCAGCCGTTGACCCTCGAGCGCCTTCCTCTCCTTCAACTAGCGACGAAGCAGCCCGGCAATCGATATCCGATATTCACAGGGTCTGACTGGGGTCAACGACACCTTGCCGATCCGGCTTAGGCGATCCACCGATAGAAAGACCTGAGTCCATCCGATCCCAGTCAACGACGAGAGCCCTTCCATGGTCTGAGCTCCACGTCTCTTGAGTGTCCAGAGCATCGTCCGATCCACTGGGTGGGACATAGAAGCTTGCTGCGTGTGAGTTCTCATGGACCCCTCCGTTCCTAACAGAAAGGTGAGAAGCTGTGGTGGGTACTTACGTTGTTGAGCGTAAGTATGAACCGAATGTGGCTCTTGGCAACAAATTCCTCAAATCCCGCCTCCTATCCTCGTTGGTCAAGGGCCGCCCTCTCCTGAGGCGTCATCACGCGCCACTGGCCGGCGGCAAGATCGCCGAGCTTGACAGGACCAATCGCCACTCGGACGAGCCGCAGCGTTGGATGGCCGACGGCAGCCGTCATGCGCCTGACCTGCCGGTTCATCCCCTCGTGAAGCACAATCTCCAACCAGACGGTGGGGACCGTCCGGCGGACCCTGATAGGCACCGGCCGTTCCGGCAATGGTGGCTCCGGTGTGAGGCGTCGTACCTTGGCGGGTCTCGTGCGGGTGCCGCTCAAGACGACGCCATGGCGCAAGCGGTCCAGTGCGGCGTCATCCGGAATGCGCTCTACCTGGGCCCAATAGACTTTGGGCAATTTGTGTTTGGGATCCGTCACGCGATGAGCCAGGGCCCCGTCCGAGGTGAGGATCATGAGGCCTTCGCTATCGCGGTCCAGACGGCCGGCCGCGTAAACATCCGGCGTATGAATGTAATCGGCGAGAGTCGGCCGTCCCTCAGGATCGGTAAAACAGGGCAGGACATCGTAGGGTTTATGAAAGAGAATGGTCTTGGGCTTGGAGATCGCCATAACCGTCCCCCCCTTCAACGGCGGTCCTGTAGGATTGTATGCAGTCCCCTACGGGTGTTTATCCAGTCGTCTATGACGCTTTTCCTTCTCGAACCTCATTTCCGGCCCATAGCACATGTTCGCGGCGTCAAAGCCAGGTGGTTTTCCTAGTTTTGTACGCTTGAGGGGGATTACTCAACGCGGCATCGCATTTGCTCATTGCCACAACGCTGCCTCGTCGAGCAATTCACCCGAATGGATGTCAGACTCTGACACCCGTTCTTCACATCACTAGGAGGTTCTATCATGACTCGTTTTGCACACTTCATCGTACTTGCGGCGTTCCTCGCAGTGGGCATCGGTGCACCGGTGAGTTTTGCCAGCGAGCCTGCCCCGACTGAACAGAAAGACAAGAAGGACACCAACAGCGGCAAGGCGGATGACGACAGCAAGAAGGACGAAAACAAGAATAAGGGCGGAAAGTAATCGTGTTTCTGGGAGCGCAGCGCCCGCTGCGCTCCCTTCCTCTCAGCTCAGCCCACGCCCATCCGCCTACAATTCCGCATCCCCTCTTGAACATCTTGATTGGTGCGCGCACGCACTGTACGTTAGTCCCTACAGGAGATGCCATTTTATCTGGCGCTGGGCAACAGGGTCAGGATCCCACTTCCGATGATTGGAGAACTTTAGGATCGCGTGCGGCTTCGCGTTTTAGGGATTTTTCTATCCCGGTAGACTGACGGTATCGACTTTGCTCGTGACTGATTCATCCTACATCTACATCTTCATGCAGGAGGGCTTATGACACCGCACCGCATCCGTCATCGTCGGATCTTCTTGCAAGCGAGCCTGATGGCCTCTGTCATGCTCCTGGGGCCCGGATGTGTCTCGACCGACACCCACCAGAAGGCGCTGGACGAACTGGAACAGGCCAAGAAGCTGTCGGCTAGCCAAGCGGCGGAATTAGAGGCCCTGAGAAAGAAGTCCAAGGCCGAATCTGATCAGATGCAGCAGCAAGTGGCAGGACTCCAGCAAAACCTCGATCAGGAGACGAGCCAGCGCAAAAGCGCGGAACAGCAGGCGGCGTCGCTTGAGAAAGAGCGCGAAGCCTTGTCTGCACGTTCTGCGGAACTTCAGAGCCGGCTCGACAGTCTCGAGCGCGAAAAAGGCCAGCTTGGTAGCGAGTTGAGCGACGTACGCGCGCAAATCGCCGCCCTGGAAAACGACAAGCAGCAGCTTGCCAGCGGAACGGCCACGGCTCAAAGCGAGATCGTCAAGCTTCAACAGCGGGCCGCGGAACTGGAGGCCGAGTCGGCCCGGGTGGCGAAGGAGCGGGAGCAGTTGCGCCAGGATCAGTCCAGGCTGTCTGCCAGTCTTGATCAGGAACGCCAGCGGCTGAAAGCCGAGGCGGAAGAAAAGGCCCGGCTCGCCAGGGAACATGAACGGCTCCAGCAGGAGCAGTCTCAGCTATCCGCCAGTCTGGACGAGGAGCGAAAGCGCCTCAAGGCCGAAGCGGAAGAAAAAGCCCGCCTTGAACAGGAACGCGCCGCCAAGGAAGACGAGATTCGCCGCCTGACCAAGACCCAGGAAGAGTTGTCGCAGTCACTCAAGGACGAGATCGCCAAAGGCAACATCAAGATCCAACAAGTACGGGATCGTCTCACGATCAACATGGTCGACCGTGTGCTATTCGACTCAGGCCGCGCCGAAATCAAGCCGGCGGGCTTGAAGGTGCTCAAACAAGTCGGCGACGTGTTGAACAAAATTACGGACAAACAAATCAGGATCGAAGGCCATACCGACAACGTCCCGATCAGCACGAAGCTTCAGGACAAGTTCAAAACCAATTGGGAGCTCTCCACGACGCGCGCGACGACCGTCGTGCGCTACCTGATCGATCAGGGCGGGGTCCAGCCTCAGTCCCTGTCGGCCGTCGGATACGCGGATACCCATCCCATCGAGAGCAATGACTCGGAACAAGGGCGGTCCTCCAACAGGCGTATCGAGATCGTCCTGTATCCGAAAGATTTGTCGCAGGTCGCCGCCCAATAATTGACGCGCTCTCGTTGCGTCCATCGCGAGGCCTTCCGCTCTGGAGGCCTCGCGGCTCATCAGCGCACACCTGGACTTCTCTCCCGCACCGCAGTATCGTGGATCAAACTGATCGACGAGGGAGAGAAGCGAGTGCGCTGGCAGGGCCAACGTGAAAGTGAGAATGTCGAGGATCGGCGGGGTTTGGGCCCGGCGAGGATCGGCGGGGGACTGGGGATCGGCGGCATTGTCCTCGTCCTCGCGGTCAGCTATTTTACCGGCATGAACCCCTTAACCCTCCTCGAGTTGATGAGCGGCCTCCAGAGTACGACGGAGCCGCAGATCGAATCGGTGCCGACCGGGCCGGTTAAGGACGAAATCGGTCGATTCGCCTCGGTCGTGCTGGCCGACACCGAAGATACCTGGCATCAGCTGCTTCCCAAGGCGGGACGTCAGTACGAGAATCCGCGACTGGTCTTGTTCACAGGCGCCGTGCATTCCGCTTGCGGCGCAACCTCGTCGGCAGTGGGGCCGTTCTATTGCCCGCAGGATCGCAAGTTGTACCTTGACCTGTCCTTCTTTAAGGAAATGTCTCAGCGGCTGGGCGCTCCTGGAGATTTTGCCCAGGCCTATGTCATCGCCCACGAAGTGGGCCACCATGTTCAGAATCTTCTTGGGATTGCGGAGAAAGTTCAGCGCCTGCAGCGTCAAGCGAGCGAAACAGAAGGCAACGCCCTCTCGGTTCGCATGGAACTGCAGGCCGATTGTCTTGCCGGAGTCTGGGGTTACCATGCCAGCCGCGAGCGGGGCGTGATCGAACCCGGGGATTTTGAAGAGGGACTCACGGCTGCGGCAGCCATTGGAGATGATCAACTGCAGAAGATGTCCCGTGGGTACGTGCAGCCCGAAAGCTGGACACACGGTTCGTCTCAACAGCGGAAGACCTGGCTGCGCAAGGGGCTGGAGACCGGAAATCCGGACGTCTGCGATACCTTCTCTTCAAACCAGCTTTAGAAACTGGAGTACTTCATGATCGAAGAAGAGGCCTGTTCAACCGCCCCGCCTGCGCCATCCGCCTGGGAGGCCATGCTCGCTGACCCGCCGTGGGCGGCGAAATCGTTTCTCGCCGTTGCCGTGGCCACGATCGGCGGGCTGGCGTCTTGGATCGGCAATTTTACCTCCCCGGCCGTCGCTCAAATCGGCGGAAGTTACCTCGGCGGCTTCTTGATCGGTTGGGCCTTCCGCCGGTTTTTGAGAATCGCCGCCATGCTGGTGGCCGTTGTGTTGGCCTGCATGGCGGCCATGAAGGCGACCGGCTGGATTGACGTGGATTGGAACGCGCTGGAAGCGCAGATTACGCGGACGATCCAATGGCTTCACGGCGAAGCGGAAGGGTTCAAGAACGTGGTGACGGGATTCTTGCCTTCGGCAGGGGCGGCAGGAGCCGGATCGTTTTTCGGTTTCAGGAAGAAATGAGCAGGTGAGAAATGTGTCGGGGAGCTAATCGGCGAGCT
>DASTFK010000086.1:0-8779 GCA_035719945.1 Nitrospira sp. | reverse complement strand
CCACCTGCGCTTCTCCGATATGCGTCGCCAGATGGCCGATAAAGATGCGGCCTCCCAGCTCTTCCAAGCGGCGGGTTGTATCTGACGCCTGCAGATCAGAACCGCTGACCTTGTAACCGAGTGTCAGCAGCACTTCGGCGATGCCGCTCATACCGGCGCCGCCGATCCCTACCAGATGAATGTGTTGCGTCTTACGAAACATCGATGTGCGCCTCAAACCTCCTGCCGGCTGTGATTGCGTGACACCGTTGCGCCGTCCTGCACCATTAGATTCCTGCCGCTCCAAGAGACTGGTTGACATCATGTTGGTCTCCTATGAGTGCATAGCATTCACGGACGATTGCCTCGGCCGCGTCCATTCGTCTCAAGCTCAGACTCGCAGCACCCATCGCTCGCATCCTGTCAGGGTCGTCGAGCACTCCCGTCAGTACTTGCGCCAGTCTTGCGCCGCTCAATGCGGCTTGGGAGATGACGACAGCGGCGCCGGCGTCTTCCATGACCTTGGCGTTCTTGGCCTGGTGGTCATAGATCGCCGTGGGCAAGGGAATGAGGATCGCCGGCTTGCCGCAGGCCGTGAGTTCGGCGACTGTCATCGCCCCGGCCCGTGCCACAACGACATCCGCGGCATTGATCGCCGCCGGCATGTCGTAGAGAAACGGGACCACGTTCACAGAAACGCCGGCGCGATCGTAGGCCTCCTTCACGCGGGCGTGATCCAATTCGCCGGTCTGGTGTGTCACAGTGATCGCGGAACGCCGTTTCAGTAATTCCGGCAGCCCTTCGACAGCTGCGCTGTTGACCGCCTTGGCCCCCTGACTTCCTCCGAACACGAGCACATGCTGTCGATCCGCCGGCTTCGCCACCGAAGAGGAAGCGGCTCGCGTCAGAAAATCTCGCCGGATGGGCGTACCGACGACACGGACCTTGTCCGGGTTAAAGGCGCCCGCCGCGGAAGCAAATGCCAAGAAGACGCGCTGAACGAACGCACCAACCGCCTTATTCGCAAGTCCCGGATGAGCATTGGGTTCGAGGATCACCCGGGGGATGCCCTTGAACGCCGCTGCCATGACCATCATCGGACTGGTGTAGCCTCCGACGCCGATCACGAGGTCCGCGCGCCGCTGCCGCAAAATCCATCCGCATTGCCAGAAACTGACGGGCATGGCGCACAAACCCCTGAGCATGTCGATGGGTCCTCTGCCCATAATCGGTCTCGCGCTAATCAAAGCCAACTCGAATCCCTCGTGCGCCAAGACTTTTGACTCCAGCCCGCGTGTCGTGCCGACGAACAAGACCTTGGTCATCGGATTGCGCCGCAGAAATTCTCGCGCCAGTGCGATGGCCGGATACAAATGGCCCCCGGTTCCTCCCGCTGCAATGACGATCGTCATCAGTGATCCGACTCACCGCGTCCGCCTTTGGATGCGCCCCCGTGCCGATCTCGTGAGATGCTGAGAAGCATCCCGACACCCACGAAACTCACAACCAGCGAAGAACCGCCATAGCTGACGAAGGGCAGCGTCAATCCCTTGGTCGGCAACAAACCGGTAACCACCGCCGCATTGACGAGCGCCTGGACGCCAATCAGGAGCGTAATGCCGAGGCCCAGGTACTTTCCGAAGGGCACCCGTGCGCGAGATGCAATCTGAAAGCCCCGCCACACAAACAGCGCAAAGAGCACGATCACAGAGGCTGTGCCGGCTAAGCCGAGTTCTTCTCCGACGAGCGCCAGAACGAAATCGGTGTGCGCTTCCGGCAGAAAGAACAACTTCTGTTTGCCTTCGCCCAAGCCGACTCCAAAGGGGCCGCCGCTGCCGAACGCGAGAAATGACTGCGTGATCTGAAAACCGGCATCCGCGGCGTCCTTCCACGGGGCAAGAAACGTCATCAGCCGCTGGCGACGGTAACTGGACCCTAAGACCAGGATCAGCACCACCGGAATCGCGCAGAGCCCCAGTCCAAGCAGATGAGTGATCCGCGCACCGCCCAAAAACAACAGAGAGACGGTCACCAAGCCCAACACGACGACGGTGCCGAGATCCGGCTCGAGCAACACGAGCCCGCTGAGAACGCCGACGACGATCAACGCGGGCAGAAGCCCGCCGCGAAACAGCGTGACCTTGTCCGATTTCCTGGCCAGGTAGGCGGCGAGGTAGATCACGGTGACGAGCTTGACCATCTCGGCCGGTTGGATCGAGATGGGCCCCCATCGTAACCATCGCCTTGCTCCCTTCGCCGCGACTCCTAGCGACGGGACCAAGACCATCACCAGCAGCACCGTCATTGCGATGAGAATCGGGATCGAAAGTTTCTTCCACAACTGATAGTCGATTCGCGAGGTGAGATGCATCAGCAAGACACCGAATCCCAGCCAGGCGATCTGTCGTTTCAGAAAAAACTCCGGGTCCTGGAATCGATTGCCGGCCACAATGGCGCTGGCACTGAAGACCATCACCAACCCCATTAAGGCCAGCGTCAGCGTCACGAACAGCAGCATATGGTCCATTGCCACTCGGGAAGGGCCCGAGCGCTGCCCGCTCGTTGGCCAAGGCAACGACAACGTTCCTGCAGATCGTGAGCCCATTGCTCAGAACCACCCTCCTGGACAACGATGCTATTCCGGCAGCGCCTGCACCGCCGATTTGAATTGCCGTCCCCGGTCTTGATAGTCGCGAAACATGTCGAAACTCGCGCAGGCCGGCGACATCAACACGACATCGCCGGCCGCTGCCTCGCGAGCTGCCCACTCCACTGCGTCCCGCAAGGACTTCGCTTCGCTTATCGTCGTCGCACCCGCCCACGCCGACTTCAAGAGCGGCGTAGCTTCGCCGATCAAGATGGCATGCTTCACGCGACACCGGACCATTTCGGTCAGGCGGGAAAAATCTCCGCCCTTGTCTCGCCCGCCGGCAATGAGCCAAATTGGGCGATCGATTCCTTCCAAGGCCTTTAACGTCGCGTCTACGTTCGTCCCCTTCGAATCGTTCACGAAACGGACACCACGCCGCTCTCTGACCAGTTCCAAGGCATGTTCGAGTCCTGGGAACATGGTCACGACGCGGCGGATCATGTCTGGAGGGCATCCCCAGAGCGCCGCATAGGTCGCTGCGGCCATGACGTTCTCGACGTTATGATGACCGAGAATCTTGAGATCGCTTTTGCGACAGATTTCCTGACGCCGGCCGGTGACGGTCGTGACGATCTGATCGCCGTCGAGAAACGTTCCTCCATCGAAGCCGCGACCCACCTCCTGCCGCCTCGAAAGGCCAAGCCGCTTGGCGCGCACCGTGCTGGGCAGCGTGGCCACGCGAGGATCGTCGAGATTGAAGAGGGCAAAGTCGTCGCCCGTCTGATTCTCAAAAATCCGGCGCTTTGCCGCCAGGTATTCGTCGATGGAGTCGTACCGGTCTTGATGATCCACCGTCACATTTAGAATGGCCGCCACCCAGGGATGAAACCGCTCGATCGTTTCCAACTGGAAACTGGAGACCTCGACCGCCAGGTAATCGTAGGGCTCGGGCTTTCCCTGCTTTTTCGCCTGCAGGGTCGTCCAAGCGGCCTCGCTGAGCGCTGTCCCCAGATTGCCGCCGACGAATGCGCGTTTACCCTGCTCCGCCAGCATTTTCCCAATTAACGTCACGGTCGTGCTTTTGCCGTTTGTGCCCGTCACCGCGAGAATGGGAGCGGAGAGAAACTGCGATGCCAGTTCGAGTTCACTGATCACTTTGACCCCGCGTCGACGTACACGTTCGAGCGCTGCCATGCGATAGGGAACACCCGGGCTAATGACCACGAGGTCGGCGTGATCCAGTGAGCGTTCGTACTCCGCACCTACGGAGACCTGAACCTGAGTGCGGTCGACACTCTTCAGCACCGCCGCCAGTTCGTCCTCGCCTTTGCGGTCGGCCACCGTCACACGAGCACCGGCCTCGCTCAACAACTGACAAGCGGCTATCCCGCTTCGTGCCAACCCCAGCACCGTCACTTCGGCTCCGGACAAATCCACCTCTTCGACCTCCACCATCTCCATCACCGCAACTTCAACGTGCTGAGACTCAACAGGGCCAACAGAATCGCGATGATCCAAAGCCGCACGACGACCTTGGGCTCTTCCCAGCCCTTCATCTCAAAATGATGATGGATGGGTGCCATCAGAAAAATCCGTTTCCCGCGCGACTTGAACGAGGCCACCTGAAAGATGACTGAGACCGCTTCGATGACGAACACTCCGCCGACCATCAGAAGCAGCAGTTCGTGCTTACTGATCACGGCCACCGTGCCGAGCGCTGCGCCTAGTGGCAGCGAACCAACGTCGCCCATGAACACCGACGCAGGATAGGTGTTGAACCACAGAAAGCCCAGACTCGAGCCCAGAATCGCGGCCGTGAACACAGCAATCTCTCCAGCACCTTCGATGTGAGGGATGAGCAGGTAATCCGACATGATCCGGTGGCCAGCAACATAGGCCACAATAGTGTAGGCAAGCGCGGCAATCATGATGGGTCCGATCGCCAGCCCATCGAGGCCATCCGTCAAATTGACCGCATTGGAACTGCCGACGATGACCAGGACCACGAAGACCACATAGAACCACCCGAGATCCGGCGTGAAATTCTTGAAGAACGGCACGTTCAGCTTGGTCGAATAGCTAGGAAGGAAATAGAGCGCGAGGGCGATCAACAGAGCGACGCCGATTTGCGCGGCGAACTTTTGCGTAGGAGACAATCCCTTCGACCGGGCCTTAATAAACTTCAGATAGTCGTCCGCAAATCCGATCGCGCCAAACCCGAGGGTGGCGATCAGGACCAGCCAGACGTACGGTTTTGTGATATCCGCCCACAACAGCGTCGAAAGCAGGACGGCAAAAATAATGAGCAGTCCTCCCATCGTGGGCGTACCGCTCTTTGCGAGGTGATGCTTGGGTCCGTCGTCACGGATTTGCTGACCAAGCTTGATTTCCTGCAGCTTCCGGATGAGCCATGGGGTCAGCACAAACGCGATGAGGAAGGCCGTAACGGCCGCATAGATAATGCGAAAACTTAAATACCGGAAGACGTTGAGAAATCCGTATTCGGTATGGAGCGGATACAACCAGTTGTACAGCATGCTCGACTTACGCCTTACATCCGCAGCGACGTTATGACGCCTGCTTCGTGACGGCTTTCATACCGGTCAAACCTTGCACAATTTGTTCCATACGCATGCCGCGCGACGCCTTCACGAGAACCACATCTCCACGGTGAACAGCCTTCTTGAGAAGATCGGCAGCCGAGGCCGCATCCGCCACTTCCACGATGGCCGACTGCGACATTCCCTCCTGCCTCGCACCAGCGGCAATCTCCCTTCCTAACTGCCCACACACGATCAGCCGAGAGAGCTGGAGTCCCGCAGCAAACCGTCCAACTTCGCGATGCATTTGTTGGGCCTCACGCCCGAGCTCCAACATGTCCCCCAAGACCGCGACCCGTTCACGAGCCGGAGTCCACTCGCCGAGGAGTTGGAGGGCGGCCTTCATCGAGGCCGGGTTGGCGTTGTAACAGTCGTTGATGATCTGCACGCCATGATGAGTCACCACTTGTGATCGCATGGCGGCGGGGCGGAACTTGGAGAGGCCCTGCGCGATCATCCCACCTGGCAGATTCAAGGAGAACCCTACGGCTGCTGCGGCCAGTGCATTGATCACATTGTGCGTGCCGGGCACTTTGATGACGACGGACGTGGGGCGGCTCTTGCCGGGAAGCAACAGCCCGAACGTGGTGCCTTTTCGGGTATCGGAGGTGACGTGAATTGCACGGACGTGCGCCCGCTCGAACAATCCAAACGAAACGACACGGCAGCGGGCCCGGGCAGCCAGATAGTCGAAATAGGGGTCGTCCGCATTCAAGACTGCCGTGCCGTCCGGGGGCAGCATATCGAGCAGTTCCGCCTTCGCCTGTGCGGATCCTTCCATGCCGCCGAAGAATTCCAAATGATCCGGACCGATGTTGGTGATGAGACCGATGGTGGGACGGACGATCTCGCAAAGGCGCGTCGTCTGCCCGCGATGGTCCACGCCCATTTCAATAACAGCCGCTTGATGTCTGGCTGTGAGCCGAAACAACGTGTGAGGCACCCCGATACGGTTGTTGTAGTTGCCTTCGGTCTTCAATGTCCGCCAACGTTGAGCCAGAACACTGCCGACCATATCCTTTGTCGTCGTCTTGCCGTTGCTCCCCGTGACGGCGACAATCGGAATTGTGAACCGACTTCGGTGATGCGTCGCAAGCTGCTGATAGGCGAAGAGCGGATCTTGCACGCCGAACAGAAACGGCTCCTGGCGGTTCCCTATGGGTTTTGCGCCTTTTCCTTCCCACCGATACCCGTCATCCACGATGGCACCGGCCGCCCCCTTGGACAGCACCGCCGGAACGAACTGATGACCATCGAACCGCTCGCCTCGCAACGCCACGAACAGATCGCCACGACGGACGGACCGGGAATCGGTGCTGATGCCGCGAATCCGCCGCTTGGCGGTTGGCGAGGAGTCGCCCGCCAGCACCTTGACGCTGATGACTTCGCGCAGCTCAGCTACCGTAAAGAGCGCCATCTCCTCGTCTCCTCGCTCGGATTTCGCACCCGGGTGCACAGTCACGCGCAATTCCTCAGCTGCTGAATCGCCTCTCGCGCTACTTCACGATCGTCGAAGTGCACCTTCTTCGTCCCGAGGATCTGGTAGTCCTCATGTCCTTTCCCTGCGATGAGGACGATGTCACCTGCCCGGGCCAGACGCACCGCCGACATAATGGCTTCCCGGCGGTCGGCGATGAGATGGTATTCGACGTGAGACCGGGCTTGGAGCGCCTCGCGGACGCCGGTTTCGACTTCACGGAGAATGGCCAGCGGATCTTCCGTTCGCGGGTTGTCGGACGTCAGGACGACTACATCACTGTACTCGACGGCGGCCCGGCCCATCTTCGGGCGCTTGCCTCGGTCGCGATCGCCGCCGCAGCCGAAGACCGTGATAATCCGGCGTGTCTTCAACGCTTGGGCAGCGGTCAGCAAGCGCACGAGTGCGTCTTCGGTATGGGCATAATCTACTACGACCGTAAAATCTTGCCCGGCCGATACCCGCTCAAAGCGGCCCGGCACGTTGGTTAAGGCTGCCACCGCTTTTCGAACCTGATCACAGGTCGCTCCGGCGTGCAGCGCCACGCCGATTGCCCCGAGCAAGTTATAGACGTTGTGTTCGCCGACAAGTCGACTCTCGACGGTAAAGTCACCAGCCGGCGTCACAGCAGTGAAGGTGGTGCCGTTCATTGAAAGCCGCACGTGTTCCGCTTGCAGATCGGCCCGGCCTTTTACCGCGAAACCCCACACCGGCACGCGACAGGCCGCACGCACCTGCGCGCCTCGAGGATCATCCATATTGATAATGGCGCGTTGACCGGTTTTCCTTCCCTGTCCCAGCGTCGTAAACAACCGTACCTTCGCATTGAAGTACTCTTCCATCGTCCGATGAAAGTCGAGGTGATCCTGCGTCAGATTGGTGAAGACCGCGGCGTCATACTCACATCCGGCCGTCCGGTCCATGGCTAACGCATGCGAGGATACTTCCATGACGACGCTGTCCATGTGTGCGTGACACATCTTTGCCAGCAGTCCCTGCAATTCGAGCGCACCAGGGGTTGTGTGAGAAGCCGGAATGGTCTCGGCACCAATCTGATAGGCCACTGTTCCAATGAGCCCGACCTGACGGCCGATGCCTTCCAGCAGCGCCTTGCAGAGATAGGTGGTCGTCGTTTTCCCATTGGTTCCAGTCACCCCAATCATCGTCAATCGCGCCGATGGATCACCGTAGAATCGTCCGCCGATGAGCCCAAGCGCTTTGCGCGAATCCACCACCTTCACAAAGGGAAGCGATTTATACTCAACGGATTCCTGCCCGACGATCGCGGCCGCTCCCGCTTCAATCGCTTGACCCACGTACCGGTGACCGTCAACGCGTTCACCCTTGACGGCGATGAAGAGGCTGCCCGATGCGACCGCCCGCGAATCATCGGTCACTGAGGTCACCATCCGGTCCAACGTCCCATGCCGTTCGACAATCGCGACTTGCCCGTTGAGTGCTGCCAGCAACTGCATGACCGTCATCGATCGAGCTTCCATCGTGGATTCGACTATCGCGCCGCCATGGCGATCTTCACTTGATCATCCCGAGGCACGCCCAAATACGTCAGCACCTGCTCACCAACCCGCCGGAAGACAGGTGCCGCCACGACGCCACCCCAGGCTTCGCCCTGTGGTTCATCGACGACCACGATGATCGCGAGACGCGGAGCATCTGCCGGCACGAAGCCGACGAAGGAACCTATGGACAATGCCGAGGAGTAGGTTCCGGTGCGTGGATCGACTTTTTGGGCCGTGCCGGTCTTCCCCGCAACGCGAAAACCTGGGATGGCCGCTTTCGTTCCCGTTCCGCTGGTGACCACGCCCTCCATGATGGTGGTGAGCGTGCGTGCCGTCGCTGGGGACACCGCACGACGCTTGACCTGCGGAAGAATCTCCTTCGCGCGCTGGCCCTTCTGATCCCTCACCTCGGCGACGACATAGGGCTTCATGAGGACACCGTCGTTGGCAATGGCCGAAACCGCCGTGATCATCTGCAACGGTGTAACCCCCACCTCCTGGCCCATCGAAATCGACGCCAGAGAGCGCCGGCCCCACTCACGCGGAGATTTGAGCAATCCTGAGACTTCTCCCGGAAGATCGATGTCCGTCCGTTGGCCGAACCCAAAAGCCT
>DASTFK010000085.1:0-4050 GCA_035719945.1 Nitrospira sp. | reverse complement strand
AGGACCACCGCATGAATTGGTGCCGCGTCTTCGAACGTGCGGCAACCCGCGGCTCGGATGAGTGTGTCTCCGGCACGTTGACGGCTTATCGGAGCACGGTGCGGTTGCTGCGCCGGTTCTTCGAGGGATTGCGGCCACCGGCCTTTCGCCGCCTGGCCGGCCAGCCCGACGGAGAGGAGTTGGATGTCGACGCCGTGGTTCGCAGGGCGGCCGAGCAACGGGCAGGGTTCGAAGGCAGCGACCGAATCTATGTCAGACGTGAAAAACAAGAACGCGACGTAGCGGTGTTGTTCCTTGTCGACATCAGCGGATCGACGGGACGTCAGCTCGACGGCGGTCGGCGGGTGATCGATGTGGAAAAGGAGAGTCTGGTGCTACTCTGTGAAGCTCTTGATGCCGTGGGTGACCAGTATGCGCTGTACGCCTATTCAGGTCAGGGGCGGGGAGCTGTCGAGATCCAAACGATCAAGGGCTTCGATGAACGGCTGGGCACGACGACCGCCCAACGCCTGGGCGGACTCTCTCCACGTCAACAAAACCGGGATGGGGCCGCGATCCGTCATGCCGTCGCCACGCTGAGGCAACAGGATGCGAAAACGCGTCTCCTCGTCCTGCTGAGTGACGGCCGGCCGCTGGACGGCGAGTACAAGGATGAGTACGCGCTGGAAGACACAAAAGCCGCGTTGCGGGAAGCCAGACGGGACGGCATCCATCCCTTTTGTGTCACGATCGACCGGAACGCGGACGGGTATGTGCGTCGGATGTACGGTGATGTCGAATACACCGTGATCGACCGGGTTGAATCGCTTCCCATTAGGCTACCGAGGATTTACCAGCGGCTGGCGACCTAGCGAACACTAGGTGAGGCCGGGTTAGGCACTGAGGAAAATGGTATGAAAGGAAATGTTTCACACGCATGACGGATCAACCGACGAAGCGGGCCGTCCCGCCGTGGCTATACAAACTCTTCACGGGGCATCAGTATCCCTATGTGCGCCGGCTGGCCAAGTTTGCCCAGCCCATTCACCCTGGCGAAGAGCGCCAGGAGCCGACCAAAGAGATGATCGAGGCCAAATTTTGGGAGGTCTTTCCTCATTGTTCGGCGAAAATCCTTCAGGAAGTCAAGGCGGGCATGATCGTGGTGTTTCACGATCTGGGCGAGTATCCTCCGGGAGGGTACCAGGAACTCATAGACAATCCCGAGGACTTTCTGGCAAAAACGTATGGGAAAAAGAAGATCAAGGTGAACTTTTACCACGGCGACAATTTCGTGTGCACGATCAACTTTAAAGTCGCCGGGTGGACGGAACACGAGCACTGACAGGTTCTGAGTGTCCAAGCATTTGTCACTTTGAGCTTGGCTGACCGGAGGGAGCATGGGGCGACCGAAGATTACCGTGGTGGGAGCCGGAAATGTGGGTGGAACAACGGCCCAGCGGCTGGCGGAACGCGACGCTTACGACGTGGTGTTGGTGGACATCGTCGAAGGCGTGCCGCAGGGCAAGGCGCTCGATATCTCTCAGGCCGGTCCCGTGTGCGGCTATAGCACGAAGGTCGTTGGGACCAACAGCTATGTCGAAACCGCGGGATCTTCAATCGCGGTAATCACCTCCGGCATCCCCCGAAAGCCCGGCATGAGCCGCGATGAGCTGCTCACCACGAACGCCAAAATCGTGAAGTCGGTGGTCAGTGAGTTGGTCTCGCGTTCACCCGGCATCATCCTCATCCTGGTGACCAATCCATTGGACGCAATGGTCCACGTGGCCCGAACAGTCAGCGGACTGCCGAAGACGCACATCATCGGCATGGCCGGCGTGCTGGACTCCGCGCGGATGCGCACCTTCATCGCCCAAGCGTTGGGTGTCCCAGGCCGGGACGTCGAAGCGATGGTCTTGGGGGGACACGGTGATACGATGGTCCCGCTCCCTCGATACACGACGGTGAAAGGGCGGCTGGTCTCGGAGATGAGGCCGAACGATCAGCTCGAGGCGATCGTCCAACGCACCCGCGACGGGGGTGCTGAAATTGTCGGATTGCTGAAAACCGGCAGCGCGTTTTACGCGCCGTCAGCATCCGCGGTTGACATGGTCGAAGCGATTCTACAAGATCAAAAACGCGTCATGCCTTGTGCGGTCCTGTGTGAAGGCGAATACGGCTTGCGCGATGTTGTGGTCGGTGTGCCCGTTCAACTCGGCAAGGGCGGCGCTGAACGGGTCATCGTGTATGATCTGACGTCCGCTGAGCAGAAGGCGCTTGAGTTCTCAGCGAACGCGGTGCGGGAGCTGTGCGCGACCGTCGACCGGTTGATGGCGTAGTGCCGGACGTTCTTCTTATCCAATCCAGTGAGGACATGAGGGGATGGCATGACGCCCGTGCGACGTTGTGAAGCCATCGTGCCCGCTTGACAATCAAGAGAGCCTACAGTACAGAAAGCCGTTTAGCAGTGCACTGAATGAGGAGATGCTATGAAATTTCTTGAAGATCCGATGCAGACGATGGGCGCGGGATTCGCGTTAGCGCTCGTGCTGATTGTGATGTATCTCGGCATTGCCGGCGTCGGAGCCGGGGAAGCGGACTGGGCTGGAATCATTATCCGCTGGATCCACTTCCTGGCCGGCATCACCTGGATCGGGCTGCTCTACTTCTTCAACCTGATCAATGCGGCCTTCCTCAAAAGCCTGGATGGCCCAACGAAAAACGTCGTCATTCCAAAGCTCATGCCCTCGGCGTTAAACTGGTTCCGTCATGGCGCCACCGTGACGGTGTTGGCAGGCATTCTGCTCTACATCAAATTGTACATGGGTGGAGGCACAGGCGCTTACGCCTTGGCGATCGGTGGTCTGCTCGGGATCATCATGATGGTCAACGTCCATGCGATCATTTGGCCCAATCAGAAGAAGATCATCGCTGCCGTGACGGCGGCTGCACAAGGAACCCCCGCACCGGCTGAAATGGCGCAATGGGGCCGTACCGCCTTGTTGGCCTCCCGGGTCAATTTCTTGCTGTCGATCCCCATGCTGTTTTTCATGGGCGCGGGTAGCCACCTGAAATAACCTGCCTTTGCCGGCTGACAGGCTTCCTCCTGTCAGCCGGTCTTGTTCTTGTCTCTTAAACGACTACAGTCCGGCCAATATGCCCAGGATCGCATAGGGCTGTCGTGCTAAACCCTTGAGAATCAGGCCTATTCTCGGTGCTTTGCCTTGACGTAACAGCAGCAGGGCCCGTATAGTACCCACTCACCTTTCTCTGGTTCTGGAGCGCACCAGATGATGACGCTAGCGGAAGCCCGCCTCGTCGAAAAGATCGATGGGACTCCCTGGGACATCGACGCCTACATCAAGGTCGGCGGCTATGAGGCCTGGAAAAAGTGCATCAAGGAACTGACGCCCGAGCAGGTGGTTCAGGAACTCAAAACGTCCGGACTTCGTGGTCGTGGGGGAGCAGGCTTTCCCACCGGCGTGAAGTGGGACAAGGTCCTCAATCATCGAGTCAAGGAGCGTTACTTTGTGTGCAACGCCGGCGAGCATGAGCCCGGTACGTTTAAGGACCGTCATCTCTTGAAAACCATTCCGCATCAGCTCATTGAAGGATGTCTGATCGCGTCACGGACGGCACAGGCCAAGGCGTCTTTCATTTATGTGAATCACGAGTACGAGGAAGAGCGGGAAAATCTGAAGAAAGCGTTGGCGCAGGCCAAGGAGCGGGGCTTCGTCGGCAAGAATATTCTCGGCAGCGGGATCGACATCGAACTACAAGTATTTGAAGGCCACGGCAGTTACGTGGCGGGTGAAGAAACCGCCATGCTGGAGTCGATGCAGGGGCGGCCGGCGATGCCGCGTCAAAAACCCCCGTTTTATCCCACGGATTACGGGTTGTACGGGAAGCCGACGTTGGTCAACAACGTCGAGACCTTGTGCAACGTGCCGCGGATTCTTCACAAAGGCGCAGCGTGGTTTACGCAGGTGGGCACCGAGAAATGCCCGGGGACGATGATGTTTTCTCTGAGCGGTGCCGTCAACCGCCCCGGTGTCTATGAGATGCCGATGGGTG
>DASTFK010000084.1:0-8103 GCA_035719945.1 Nitrospira sp. | reverse complement strand
GCGTGGAAAGGCGGGCTCTGTGCGGAAGCGGTCGTGCCGATGTAGGTCTCCGAGAGAAGCGCCTATGTCGAGCGGGACACCGGGATTCGGGAAGATGCCGACCCAAAGACGTTTCACGATGTGAAACCTGTCTTCGACAGGCGTCATGGATCGGTGACGCCAGCCAACGCCTCGCAAATCACGGATGCTGCCGCAGCGATGCTGTTGATGGACGAGGACAAGGCCAAGTCGCTTGGACTCCCGATTCTTGGGTATGTGAAGGACTATGCCGATTTCGGCTATGAACCTTCCTGCATGGGCCTCGCTCCTGTAGGAGCCGTTGCCAAGCTCTTGTCGAAATCTGGGTTGACCCTTAAAGATTTTGCGGTCTGTGAGATCAACGAAGCCTTTGCATCCGTGGTGCTAGGGATCACCCGAATTCTTGCTTCATCCTCGCTCATGGAGCGCAAGTTCGGCAGGTACGGATGGACGGAGCGTCTGGGCGAGATCCCCCCCGACGACCTGAATCCGCACGGCGGAGCGATTGCCCTCGGTCATCCGGTTGGCGTATCCGGTCTGCGCCTGGCGATGACCTCCCTGTTCGAACTCAAACGACGAGATGCTGAGCGAGCTCTGATCAGCATGTGCGTGGGAGGCGGGCAGGGAGTCGCGATGATCGTAGAGAGAAAATAGCGATGTCCACCGACTTCAAACACTTCAAGACGGCTCGTGTCCAAGACGGAATTCTCCTGGCAGGGTTTGATTATGCCGGGAAAGCGGTCAATGTCCTCAATGCCGAGAGCTTCGCTGAATGGCGGGATATCGTCCGGTTGGCACAGCAATCGAGTGCGGTCACCAGTGTGGTGCTCGTGAGCCTGAAGGAAGGAAACTTCTGTGCCGGAGCCGATCTGGAGCAGATGCATGGCGCACAGGAGCATCGGTCCTTTGAGGCATTAGAGCAATTGGTCAATACGGCCCATACGGTCTTCGATGAAATGGGGCGCTCGCCAAAACCATTTGTCGCTGCGGTGGAAGGGGCTTGTCTCGGCGGCGGGCTCGAGCTCGCGTTGGCCTGCCATGCGCGGATTGCTAGCGCCCACGCGAGGACCATGTTCGGCCTGCCGGAAGTCAAGCTCGGCATTCTTCCCGGCTTTGGCGGCACGCAACGTCTTCCACGGTTAGTCGGTGTCCCGGCAGCGTTGGAGATCATCACAACGGGAAAAACGGTATTCCCGCGGCAAGCGCTGAAGATGGGGCTTGTGGATGCCATGGTGACCTCGATCCCTTCCACGGTCAGGACGTTGGACCAGATTCAACGCGAAGCGTTCGTTCAAGTCGCCACCTCCCGAGCGCGTGAGCTTGGTTCATCTCCTGGTCGCCGGCGTTCGCTTCAGGGGAGCCAAAGACTCCTGAGCGCACCGGGAATTCGTTCGCTCGTATGTGGCTATGCGCGACGTCAGGTCATCAAACGAGTGCGACACTTTTATCCCGCTCCGCTCCGTGCCATCGACGCGGTGAAGCGGGGGATGGGTATGGGTGTGCTGAAGGGGTCGATGGCAGTCGAGAAGCCCCTGTTATTGGATCTCATGGCCAGCTCGGTTTCTGCCCACCTGGTTGGCTTATTCCTGAAAGGTGAAGAGGTCAAGCGGAAGGCTGTGAGTGTCTCGGAGCCCGTGACGCGAGTGGGGGTGCTGGGAGCCGGGTTGATGGGCTCGCAAATCGCGGGTCAGCTTGCCGAAAAGGGGTATTCAGCCGTACTGCGGGATGTGGCTTCGGATATTCTGGCGAAAGGCATGGGGAGGATCCATCAGGCTCAATCTGTCCAGGTCCGGAAACGGATCATCCTACCCTCCGACCTGCGCTATCGCATGATGCGAATTACCCCGACTATCCGGCTGAGCGATCTGGCTTCCGTTTCCCTGGCCATCGAGGCAGTGTCGGAGAAGTTGGAGGTGAAAAGGGCCGTACTGGCACAATTCGAATCCGAGGCGCGCCCCGATGCCATCTTTGCCACGAATACGTCTTCCTATACCTTGACCGACATTGCGGGGAAGGCCACCCGCCCCGAACGGTGCGTTGGACTCCACTTCTTCAATCCCGTCGCTCAAATGCAGTTGGTCGAGGTGGTGCGCGCGCCCTTCACGTCCGAGCAAGCCTTGGCGCAGGTCTCCAGCCTGGCGAAGCGGCTGGGCAAGTTTCCGCTCGTGGTCCGCGACGGACCAGGATTCCTCGTCAACAGGATTCTGACACGCTATCTCGCGGAGGCGGTGATCCTGGTAGGGGAGGGGATCCCTATTCGCCGCATTGATGCGGTCGCGAAGGACTTTGGCATGGCCGTGGATAGCGGGCACCCCATGGGCCCTCTCGAACTCCTCGATTTGATCGGACTCCCGGTCGCCATGCACGTGCTTACCTCGCTTGCCGTACTGGGATCGCGCATTGAATCGCGTGACATACTGCTGCGTGGCTTCCTTTCCGAGAAACACCCGGTCACATTTTGGAAGTCAGGAAAAGAAAACCCACAGGCCATCGACCTGATCAGGCAGTACCGTCGTGCCGAGTCCTCGTCAGATAGTGGCCCTGTCACAGACGACATGCTTCACCAACGCCTGTTCCTTCCGATGGTGGACGAAGCGGTGCGCTGTTTGACGGACAAGATTGTAGACCATCCTTGGCAGGTGGATTTTGCCCTGACTTACGGGATTGGATTTCCCGCGTTCCGTGGAGGTCTCCTGGCCTGGGCGAGACAGCAGATGGCGCCGGGGCAGCTCACAGCGGCCTTGGATTTACTGTCACGAACGTATGGCAAACGGTTCGAGCCTTGTCCGGCGATTGCACAGGGAGGATGGTAGTGGCCGAGTCACCTCAAAGGGAGCATGTCATGCCCGAACAACCTTGGTTCGTCCATTATCCTCAAGGAGTTCCCAAAGAACTCTCTCTGCCCGATGAGACGCTCACGGCGATGTTCTCTAGAAGCGCGCAACGATTTGCGCGTCGGCCGGCCCTGTATTTTTTTGGCAAGACCCTCTCTTACCAGGAAAGTCACGCATTGGTTGAGCGATTTGCCTGCGGTCTTGCGGCACTGGGCATCCGCAAGGGGGATCGCGTGGCGCTCTGCCTGCCGAATACACCGCAGGCGGTGATTGCGTACTTTGGCATCTTGCGGGCAGGCGGCATCGTCGTCGCCTGCAATCCGACGTACACGGAATATGAGCTAGCACACCAACTGCGCGACTCTGGAGCGCGAGCCATTGTCGTGCTCGACTTGATGTATCAAAAGATACAACATCTTAATTTGGAACTGGTCATCGTCACCAGGATCACCGATTTCATGACGACGATCGCGAGATATATTTATCGGCATCGAAATGGCCACCATCCAGCTCCTGACATTCAACCGGACGACAGAACGCGGTTTTTCCATGATGTGCTCGATGAGGCGTCTCCTGTCGCTTTGGAGGACCTTCCGGTCGCCTCGCCGGACGATATCGCACTGCTGCAGTACACCGGCGGTATCACAGGGATTTCAAAAGGGGCGATCTTGCTCCACCGCAATCTGACAGCGAACATCCGGCAGCTGGTCAGTTGGTTTTCTCCCGCAGAGCGGGTGGAGAGTTTTCTTGCGGCGCTTCCGCTCTTTCATGTCTTTGGCATGACCGTCACGCAGAATATCTGTCTGGGGATCGGAGGATGCATGGTGTTGGTGCCCGATCCCCGCAATATCCCTGTCCTTGTCACATTGTTGCGCAAGAAGCAACCGACCGTGATCACGATCGTCCCCGCGTTCGTGCGAAAACTGCTTGAGCACTGTGATGCAAAGGATTTTACGTCGACGCGGTTTGTCATCTGCGGCGGGGCGGCGTTGCCGTACGACCTCTTGAAGCAGTTCAAGGAGCGCACTGGGCATCTTATCTGCGAGGGCTATGGTCTCTCCGAAGCCTCACCCGTTACGCACTGCAATATTGCTCGTGGCCTTTCCGTCAAGCGGTCGATCGGATTGCCCATCGGCAACACCGAGGCGAAGATCATGGATGAGAAAGGCCAAGAGGTTGCGATCGGTGAACGCGGTGAACTATGGGTGCGAGGCCCCCAAGTTATGGCCGGGTACTGGAACAACCCTATCGAAACCGCAAACGCCCTGAAGCCCGGTGGCTGGCTCGCAACCGGCGACATCGCACGTATGGATCAAGACGGCTTCTTCTATATCGTCGATCGGAAGAAAGACATGATCTTGTCGACCTCCGGGTTGAATGTGTACCCGGCCGAAATCGAGCAGGTGCTTATGCTTCATCCTCATGTGCGTGAGGCAGCCGTCATTGGAGTGCGGTCCATGGATGGGGGCGAATCCATCAAGGCGTTCATCGTGCCGACGAGCGAGTCCGTCTCTGCGGAAGATCTCACCGCGCATTGCCGAAGTCATTTGGCCTCCTACAAAGTTCCGAAAAAGATTGAGTTCCGCACGGAGCTGCCCAGATCAATTCTTGGGAAGACGCTCCATCGGGTCCTGCGCGCCGAGGAGGATGCGCAACTTCAACTTCAACGATCTACCGACGGTGAGCCGCAGCCGAAGAACCCATCGGCTGAAAATATTGTTGGATGCAAGGCAGGTCACTGACGTGCCTCGCCAGCGCCAAAGCGCCGGACAGCCCGGGCGATTCAATGCCGACCAGATTGATCAGGAGGGGGCTGTCTCGGTCGACGGAGACGATGAAGTCGCTCTTTTTTTGCTGGCCGAGCATCACGCAGGGCCGGATGCCCGAATAGCCCCAGCGGAGATCAGACTCTTCCAGCACGGGGAGGAACTTCCGCAGGGCCTCGACGAATGTTCCCGGCGGCGTCTTTTCCGACAGGTAGTCAGATTTATCCTGTACCGGCACCTCGTTGGGTCCCACGAACAATTGTCCATTCGGTCGGGGGCTGAAGTGGATTCCCTTGCCCGTAGCTCTTGGCGGCAGGGCGGGGTACACGAGGCGTCCAATCAAGCCCTTCTTGGACGAAGTGACCAGCTCGTAGTACTCCCCCCGCACCGGTCGAATGCTATATTTACTATGAGACAGTGCGAGGGCGGCGATGTCATCGGCATGAAGGCCTGCCGCATTGATCAGGCAGGCAACTCGCATCTTTTGACGGTCGGTCGTGATGAGGTACTCGGTGCCTCCGTCTTCGATGCCGACGACCCGGTTATTGAACGCGAATTCGACGCCACTGGCTTCTGCGTCGTTTTTCAGTGATTGCACGAAGGCGGGTGAATCGATGACACACACACTGGGAATGACGATACCGCACGAGGCGCGAAGGTTCGGCTCCAGGGCCCGCAAGCCGGATGGCGTGACGAACGACATTCGGATATTCGATCTCCATGCGTTCAGCCACAGCCGTCGGAGCATGGACAGTTCACGCCAGAGACCTCGACGGATATCCTCCCGCGAAATGGCGATGACCATGCCGCTGCGGAGGAGGGGGATGTTCTGTCGTGCCGCGTATGCCACGGCCAAGACGCTCCCCTCTCTTGCGAATCGCGCCTTGAGTGAACCGGGATGTTCATGGATTCCGCTGTGCAGGACGCCGCTATTGCGTCCGCTGGTCTCCTCCGCCACTCTCTCGTGTCGTTCCACCGTGATAATACGGAGTGGCCGCTGCCAGCGACGGCCTCCCAGTTCCCTGGCAATAGCGCATCCGACGACCCCCGCACCGACGATGCCGATGTCATACGTCTTCATCGCATTGGATTCTCTCAGGCCGTTCACCGGTAAAATTCGTATCCAGGAGTCGTTGTATGCCAGATAGCCTCTCGACCAAATACGGCAAAATCCTGTTCGTCTTTTGTGGGGGAGGGTGCAAGGCCATCCACCAAGCGGTTGCGGCGGCAGAGGTGGTCAATGCTGGCTTCACTCCGTCCCACATCATGAGTTCCTCGGCAGGCACATGCAACGCGCTCGGATTTGTCGAGAATCCCGGTCCCGTCGGAGCCGAGAAAACCATCCGCATCTGGGAAAACTATATCACTTCTCCCGAAGCGATTTATGAGGTCCATCCCTTCCTCAGAGACAAATTGACGCGTCTGTTGGGAGTCGTGCCGATGGCGACGCAAGCTTGCGGACCTTCCGGATCGATCCTCCACGACGTCCGGAGAGCCATCAAATTCCTGCCGTTGGTGCTCTCGTTCTGCGTGCGCATGCCATTGCGTGTCGCTGGCCGCACGGTCAGTTTCCTGTTTCGACTCATGGATACGTTCGAGGCCCAACATCAATCGTTCCGGAGACTTGTCCAAGCACCGGAGATTCTCGAGGCATTTGATGAGGTGGATAAATACTTCGAATTCAAGCGGATGAAGGCTTTTCTCGACCCTTTTCCGCTCTTGGCCAGACTTGGCGAACAAATCGATCTGCAGAAGGTGCTCACCAGTTCCATCGTGTGGCACATCATTACCGAACGATATGAAGATGGAGCGACGGTGCTTTTTTCAAACAAGGATCCGGATCTCGTGATCGATGAACACACGGACGCACGAAGTCAGAAGGTAAAATACGATACGTTCTATAAACGGATTCGCGCCTCTATGGCGCTGTATCCCCTGTTCGAGTTGGTTGAAATGGACGGCTTCCGGTACCTTGACGCCGATCTCGCGAATCCCCTCCCGGTAGAGGAGGCATTCAACCTTGGGTGTGACACGGTCTTCATCTTCCTCAATGTTCCGAAAAGGAGCGTTCGCGTCGATCCGCATCCCTTGCGGGACCTTGTGGAACTCAATGACCTGCTGCGATTGAACGAACGATACATCCATCACCGCCTCAAGGAAGCCCAGGTGAGAGCCAAGGAAGAAGGGATCAATCTTTTCGTCATCCGTCCAGACGAGATTCCTGCGGGCCTCGGACTGTTAGAGATCGATGGCAAGGTGATCGAATTCGTCAAGGGGCAGGAACGAAAAAAGATGAAGGACTATCTCGCGGATTTGGAAGCACACAATCTTCGATTTGCACCGCCGCTAAGCTGATTCCTCTCTTCGCCCATTTGCTCTTCGGTCACAATGCGGAGCGCTCATGCCTCGAGTGTTGAGAATCGGTCATCGCGGTGCAGCCGGACATGCGCCGGAGAATACCTTAGCCGCTGTTCGTCAGGGGATCGAACTCGGCGTCGATTTCGTGGAAATCGACGTGCGCCGGACGGCAGACGGCGTCCTTGTTGCACTTCATGATGCGACTGTCAATCGAACCACCAATGGGAGGGGACGGGTCGATGCTCTATCGCTTGGAGAAGTCAGGGGGCTCGATGCCGGGAACGGGGAGCGTATCCCGATGGTTGAAGAGGTGCTCCAGGTGGCTGGAGGACGCACAGGGCTGATGTTGGAACTCAAGGTCGATGGCCTGGCACATCTGACTGTGCAAGCCGTGCAGAAGGCCCAATTGAACACTCCCGTCATCTATGCCTCGTTCTTACATGAGGAGCTCACACACGTTAAAGCGGTCGACTCAGAGGCTGTGCTCATGGTCTTGTTCGATAGGCTGCCTCGCGCTCCGGTGGCTTATGCGATGCAATATCACCCTGATTACGTCGGTCTCCGGCACGACAGAGCCACCGGCCCGCTTGTCGACGCATTCCATCGAGAGAACGTGCCGGTGTGGGTCTACACCGCACATAGCCTTGCTGACATCGCGCGTGCACTCTCCATCGGCGTTGACGGAGTGATCTCGAACTTTCCTGAGCGCATCCCCACCCAGTAACTTACTCAAACACGTCCGTGCTCTCTACGGACCATGGGCTGACGTCGGGTTCCATGCGCGCATCAGTTGGCCCGAATCACGGCCAACCCTTGGTTGCCCATCGACACGTAGACCGCACGGGGCGTCACGGTCGTGTCCATGACCACGCGACGCACGTTCGATACTCCCGACCAGACTTGCACGGTCGACGACGACGGATTGAACCGCAGCAAGCGACCGCTGCTATCGACAATCCACAGGGAGCCGTCGGGATCCGCTGCGATGTCGACGAGACCGGTGGCCGGTAAACCTGGCACGCTGGCGTAGTGACGAACTTGTGAAAAATCAAATTGGGCGATTGAATGGTTGTAGCTCGAGAGGCCTCTCAGTGAACTGACCCACCAGGCCGTTCCGTCGGATGTGA
>DASTFK010000083.1:0-9707 GCA_035719945.1 Nitrospira sp. | reverse complement strand
ACTCCATCGGACCGCTCCCCAG
Source organism: Nitrospira sp. (assembly GCA_035719945.1). Taxonomy (GTDB): domain Bacteria; phylum Nitrospirota; class Nitrospiria; order Nitrospirales; family Nitrospiraceae; genus Nitrospira_C. The sequence goes on along the minus strand of DASTFK010000083.1, from coordinate 9,685 downwards.
GAACTTGCCCGTGATTTTCACGATGCCGGTCCCCTCCTCGAGGCGGTTGCTGAGATTCTCAACCTCCATGTCCATATCGCTGATGAAGACACGGTAGTCGGGATCCGTGGCCTTGTTGACGAAGCCGACCTCGCTGTTGAGAACCTTCCCATGTTCCACCTTGACTCGGACCGTCGGGTCCTGATGCACTTCTTTGGCCTTCTGGGCGATGTTCTTGGCCTGTTGGGCTTCTTTCGGCTTTGTTGCCGCCGAATGCACGTAATCGATTTTGGCGTCTTGGAGACGCAATTCTTTGATGGCGACCTCGGTGGACTCTTTCGAATATTTCATACGCCCATTGATATCGAGCACACCTGCCCTGCATTGCACGTTGTACCGCCCGGCAATGGGGAGCAGATTCTCAAGCTGCAGGCGATCCACTTTGACGTCAGCTTCGATGCGAGGCACCGGGATGGCCAAGAGGTTGGCCCGGCCCTCGAGCCCCATCTGGGACTGATCCTGAAACTGCGCGTTCATGCGTACCTGCGAAGGATATTCCTGGTTTTCTTCGGGCCGATTCGTAATGTTCTGCACTTCTACGTCTATACGATCGATCCGAAGCGGTTCTGACGCGGCCTTTCCTTCGTCGTACGTGAGGTGGCCGTTGTGGACGTAGAACGTCCCTCGAAAAGCCATGGCCTCACGCAATCGGTCCTGCCACGGCTCCCCTTGATCGTCGGGTGCCTCCGCATCCTTTCGACGGAGCAATCCATCGACGTGTCTCTTATTGATGGCGAATGCCGGCGTCTCTACACGAAGATCGGCGCCGACCTGTCCTGAGAACAGTGGGACCAGCAACGCATCGGCGGTGAGATGGGGAATCGAGAGGACGGGCGGATCGGGGTGAGTGTCCTGGCGGACGACAACATCACGAAGATCAGCCGACAAAGTCAGGGGGTGAAGATCAAGCGCGCCGATCGTCACGTGGAAACCCGGAAACAGCGAATTCGCCTTGTCCTCCACATACCGACGAAGAGGCTCATCGGCCACGGACGCGGCAATCACTATGATCAGCACCAGCAGGCTCAGAACGACGACCGCGATCACCCATCCGCGACGACGCTTCGCCATCTCCTTATCCTTTCCAGCGGTGACTGGATTCAGTCAGCGAGAGAGCCGGTGCGGCAGTGAAGGGAAAGACTCTGGTGGTGATCGACACCGATCACTCGTAGCGGACCGGGCGTCGTCCCGAGCGGCGTGCGGCGCCTGGTCCGCCGGACCGGCTGAGCTGATCGAGCAACGATTGTCCGGCCATCCGGACCACATCCTGAATGAACGAACGTCCCGCATGCAGCACGGCCTCCTGCAGCCGGTCCCGTTCCTGGGCGACCTCCGCCGTGACGTCGCCCCATAGCGCCTGCAGCGGCTTCCACATCTCCGACATCGCTGCGGATCCCCGGCGCTCCGACGAGTCGTCGAACCGTTGACGATCCGCATACGGTCGAGCCTGCTCGCGGCCGTAGAACGGGTAAACTCCGCTGGGCTCATGCGATTGTCCATCTTCCGGCATCACGTCGGCTCCCTCGGCGTCCGCTGGATAGTAGCGATAAACGCCCGACCTCCGCCGCCTGCGCTCGACTAGGCCGGCGAAAAACCCCAACGCAATGGCAGTGCCCACCATGATCCACGGTCTTCGTCCCGCCTGCACGGAGGGATTGAGATGCTGTGTCGTGCGTTCAATCAAACCGGCCGCCTTCTCCCTTGCCAGGTCCAGCGCATCCAGCGCCGCCGCCTTAGTCGACTCGACAGTGGCTTCCACCTGTCGCTCGAGCGTCTCGATCTTGTCCGCCAATGCGAGACGGGTCTGTAGAATACTTTTTACGTCCTCTTCAACGTCATGCGCTCTTTGATCCATTGGACATTTTCCTTCATTGTATGGAGGCTTCGACGCGGCGTGGCCTGCACGCTCCCAGCCAGCGCCTGCGCCCTCAGAATCAGGGCGATGCCGATGCCGGCGATGGCCGCTCCGACCAGTCCGTAGCTCACCCACAGAGGCCACGCGAACCATTCGTGCAGGCCGTGAACCACCATGAGTAAGAGGAAGAGCACCCCAACGCCCGCCAAAACGGCGCCAATGCCAAAGCCGGAGGCCGCGCGTCCGGCTTTGGATAATTCAAGTTTCACTTCATCCTTTAATAGTTGGGCTTCTTGGCGCATCAGCGCTTTGGCGTCGTCCAGGATGCCGCTCACAAGGCTCATCAACCCGAATCCGGACTGTCGAGTTGTTTCCTGCATGGTTACCTCATCCGCCGAGAGATCGCGTACCCGACAGCCAAGCCGAGGAACAGCGTCGGCCAAGGGTACCGCTCGATCAGCGATTCGATGCGGTCAAGCCATCCTGTCGTTTCATCGGCAGAGGTTTCGCACCCGGGTTCGAGCCCAAGTGACTCGGTTGTTGCTTCCGTCATGGTTCGACACTCGCGGTTGCGGTGGGATGTTTAGGCGGCATCTCGTTGTTCGTTCCTTTCATGACGATACCACGCACCTGGGGGTCACCAACTGGGAGCATCCCTAGAGAAACAGCGCTGAGCGTGGTGTTGAGCGTGTTACGAGAGTCGATCGAGGAGAGCGGCCGGCGCATGATTGAGCACCCGCGCCAGCGGGAGAACTTTGCGACCGTTGAGTGATTCGGCGCTCATGATCTCGCCGGTCAAGAGGTGACGAAACTCGCCAAGCGTCGGCCAGGGAGGAGCCGCAATCCAAGTGTCTTCCCATACCGAGGGTCCCATCGGCGGATGCTTGCCGTCTGGATGCAGCGTGGCGACGAGGCGCGGCACCACCACGACCAGCGCCTTATGCTGATACAGGCGGGCGAAGGCGCAGACGTGCTGTTTCTTGCTGCCTCCGCATTCCAACGGCAGGTATTCACCCTGCTGAAAAAGTTCCGGATGCAGACGACGATATTCCAACCCGACCATGATCGTGTACATCTTCACCCGCGCATCATGCACCTGTTCAAACAGCCCTCGCACGAATTCCGCACGATCGGGTCCAAGACGGTTCAGGGTCGAGCGAAGTTCTTCCGCCATCTCTGAGCGGATGCGATAGTCCACCGGACCGCGGTTGTCGGGATCGACGAGGTGGAACGACCAAAGTTCGGTGCCTTGGAAAAAATCGGGCACGCCCGGTGCGGAGATTTTCAAGGCCAATTGGCTCAGGGAGTTGTACAGGCCGTAGCGCGCCACGCGTTCCTGGAAAGGCAGAAAATCCTCGAGAAAGCGATTCGACGGCGTCCGCGCCAGCACGCCTTCGACGAACGTCTGCACCGAGTGATCGTAGGCGGGGTTCGGGTTGATCCAGCTGGTATGGGCCTTGGCCTCGTGCACGGCCTTTTGCATGTATCGCTGAATGCGCTCGGAGAATTCCTTATACGCGTCATCGGCCATGGCTTCGAGCGGCCAGGCACCGACGAGCGTTTGATAAAGGAGATACTCGTCATTGCGATCGGGCATCCGCTCGCCTTCGTTCTTCTTGAAGTGCTGCCGGTTCAAACGACTCCATCGGCTCACTTTGAGTTTCCATTCCTGCGGCAGCTCCGACAGCACATTGATCCGGGCGCGCACGTCTTCGCTTCGTTTCGTGTCGTGCGTGGACGAGGCGGACAGGGAGTGAGGCCAGCGAGCCTGTCGCTCCCACATCCGTTTGTGGAATTCCTCCACCGACAGTCCAAACTGCTCCGGCTCGCCGCCGACCTCGTTCAGCGAGGCCAGGCGGTAATACCGGTAAAATGCCGTGTCTTCGACGCCCTTGGCCGTGACCGGGCTCGTCGTTTGCTGGAATTTCATGACGAAGCGGATCTGCTCGTCCTGATTTTCCTTCGTACGGGTTTCGCGCTGCTTCAAGAGAATCGAACGGATGAAATCAAACACCTGACCGCTGATGGCGGGGTTCCTTCGCTTCGCACGCGCGACGGCCATATGAATGTAGGCGCGATCACGGTCGACGACTGTTTCCGGCCCTTCGGTGACGTACGTCCGATAGACAGGGAAGCAGGCGATGATTTCCCGAATCGCGTGTGTGAGATTGTTTAACGTAAAGTCGCGCGAGCGCCGGTCCCGTTCGGAGATCACGTTGAGCTGGTGACCCAGCACGTTGATCTCACTTGCCATCGAGACCTGCATGATCAATTGTTTGCAGGCGTATACCAGATCGGCGTAGTCCTCCCGGTCGGTGATCTTGGTGTAGAAAGAGGTGAAGAATTTTTCGTTCATGCCCGCCACGAACAGCCCGTTCACCTGGTTGAGAAAATCGTAGCCCGTGGTCCCTTGAACAGGCCACGATTCCGGCAACGGCTCATCCTTGCCGAGGATTTTCTCCACCACTATAAACAGCGGCGTCTGTGAACCGTCCGCCTGCGATGTGGTCAGTTCCCGCAGCTGCTGAAGATAACGCCCGGGATCGTACAGGCCGTCGACATGATCAATGCGGCAGCCCCGGACAATTCCCTGGCGCGCCAACTGCAGCAGGAGCAGGTGCGATTCCTGAAACACCGCCTCCTCTTCCATCCGAATGGCGGCAAGTTCGTTGATGTCGAAAAACCGCCGATAATTGATCTCCTCGGACGCCACTTTCCAGGAGGCGAGTCGGTACGCCTGGTCGTTGAGCAGCGCATCGAGGAGATCGAAGCTCTCGGACCGCCCGCGCTCCCCGTTGAAGATCCGCACATTCTCGAGCACGAATGCTCGGATGACGGGGCTCTCCTCCATCAGGACTAACAGCCGTTTCTTCACGATTTCTTTTTCGCGGTAATGCTCCGCAATCCGTTCGGGGGTTCGTTCCTCGACGCCGGGCAGATTCTTGAGCGCGGTCAGAATGCTTTGCAGCTCCATGACCGGCATCGCCTGTTCGGCTTCCGCTACCAGCACCTCGAGTCGGTGCGCGAGGATTCTCGTCCAGGTTTTCGGTGCCAGCGGAAGATTGTGGTCTCCATAGCGCAACAGGAGCGTCCCATCCTCGTAGACGAGCTCCATGTCCTGATTTTCGAGGACTGCGCCGTATTGATCGCCGAGAATCGGTAACAGGACTTTGTTTTCGAGCTCGCGCTTGATCGGATGCCAGTCGATGTCGAACGCCGTGGCGTACCTGGAACTGGGACCGTTTTCCAGTACATCGCGCCACCAGCGATTCAAGGACTTGCCGATCCCCATGTGATTGGGAACGACGTCGAGGACGAGGCCCACGCCGTGAGCCTGCACCGTCCTGACAAATTCCTCAAAGTCCTTCTCGCTTCCCAGTTCGGGATTCACCACCACGGGGTCGATCACGTCGTACCCGTGATCGCTCCCTGGCGCCGCTTTACTGATCGGAGACAGGTAACAATCGGTGATGCCGAGGGACTGGAGATAGGGCACGGCCTGCGTGGCGTCGGCAAAGGTGAACCCACGATGCAACTGCAGCCGGTAGGTGGCCAGTGGAAACGTCGGCTGCGGCGGAACGGTCATGATGCGCGCCTCAACAGCTCGGCATTCACAGAAGAGGGATGCGGCAGCACGACCAGACCGGACTGGGAAAGATGAAATTTTCTGCCGTCATGTCCCGGATCAAACCCAATACGACTATGCGCCGAGACCGAGCTCCCCCGGTCGGCGATCACACGCCGCAACCGCGCATGCGCTCCGATCTGCACGTCGTCCAGGATGACACACTCCTCTAACTGCGCGCCGCGCTCGATGCGCACGCCTCTGCCGATGACTGACTTGCGAATGTCGGCCTCGACGCACAGCGTTCCATGGCCGATCATCGACTCGTCGACGCGCGTCCCGACCAGCATGGCCATGGGCCCATCATACTCGCTTGAGAAAATCGGCCACGCCGGGTTGCGCAAATCGAAGAGCGGACTCTCGCCAAGCAGATCCATATTGCTCTGCCAATAGGCTTCCAGGGTGCCCACGTCGCGCCAATACCCCTTCTCTTCGTACTGGTGCAGGCCAGGGATGTCGTTGTGCTCGAGGTTGTAGACATACACTCGGTGTTCCTCGAGCAGCTCTGGCACGATATTGCGACCGAAATCATGCGTGCCCGGATGGGAGGCGTCGCGCTTCAAGAGCGGCACCAGCGTCTCAGTCTTGAAAAGGTAATTGCCCATGGAGGACAGCGCGTAGCCAGGGCGCCCGGGCATCTGCTTCGGCGCGGACGGCTTTTCCTCGAATCCGATCATCCTTCCATGTGTGTCGACCTCCAGAATCCCGAAGCCGCTCGCAGCCCCGACCGGGACCGGCAACGCCGCCACCGTTGCGTCCGCATCGTGGTCGAGATGGTCCTGGAGCATCTGACGGATGTCCATCCGATAGACATGATCGGCGCCGAAGACGGCGATGACGTCGGGTTGCCAATCATCAATGAGGTTGAGGTTCTGATACACCGCGTCTGCCGTCCCTTCGTACCACCCCTCTCGCGCGCGCATCTGCGGCGGAACGACGCTCACAAAACTGTGGGACAACCGTCCAACTATCTGCCAGCTCTTGCGCAGGTGTTCGATCAAGGATTGCGAGCGGTATTGGACGAGCACATACAACGAGGTGATGTCAGAATTCACGAAGTTGCTGAGCACGAAATCGATGATGCGATACTTCCCTCCGAAGGGTACGGCAGGTTTACTGCGGACTTCGGTCAGCGGCAGGAGACGTTCGCCCTTGCCTCCGGCCATGATGATTCCCAGAACCCGTTGTGGCTTCACTTGGTCCTTACTTTGGAGGGCTTTGGCATGAACGATACCAACTGTAAGGTGGTCCCCTAACTAGGTGTTGCCCTTGTCGGCCCGATACCTCTGTGCTCCTTTGCCTACGTCTGCCGGCGCCGCGATTGGCCCCTGGGGAATTCCCCAGTACGTTTCACCCAATCTACCGGCGAAGATGCACCCACTAGTGCATAAGCGATACGCGAAGGCGAGTTTCTGATGATTATCCGGCCCCTCTGTGGATTTCTGGTGTTCGCTCTCATCAGCGCCACTGGCCATGCGGCGGAAGAAGGAACGAGCGGGGATCGCGCGAAGGAACCCTCGCACGCGGTTGAGCCGAAGAAGAAACAGGACACGGACGAACCGAAGAAAAAGCAGGACACGGAGACCAAGACCGATAGCAACGGAAAGCCCGGAGCGGACAAATCGGCGACCGAGGAGAAGGCGAAAGCAGCGGACGAGAAAGCGAAAGACGAGAAGGCAAAGAGTGAAGACAAGGCGAAAACAGCGGACGAGAAGCCGAAGGCGGAGGAATCCAAACCGGAAGAGCCGGCCAAAAAGCCTGTCACTTCGCTGAATCTCGCCATCAAATTGGCGTTGATGGCGGATCCGCAGTTGTTTCCACTTGATATCGAAGTCGAGATGGACAAAGGGAAAGCCATTCTCAGCGGATCAGTGCCCACCGAAGAGGACAAGGCCAAAGTGGCTGAGATCGCGGGAAAGATCGATGGAGTCGACACCGTCGTCAACAAACTGACCGTCACGCCGGCACTCAAGGACAAGCTGGCAAAGAAGCAGGATGAGAGCATTGCCCACGTCGTGCGGGACCGTCTGTCGCGAAGCGAAACGTTGAAGGCCGTCGGATTCGACGTCAAATCCGAAAACGGTATCGTGTACTTGAGCGGAAAGACGCGCTTTCAGGTCATTGCACTTGAAGCGGCGGAGGCAGCGCGACAGGTTCCGGGTGTCCGCGCCGTTGACACTGCCGGCGTGCAGCTCATCGCCAAGGAATAAACCACCAGAGGCAAAGTCGAGGCTGAGGCTGAGGTCGGGTCGAGCGAAGAGCCCGCGCATCGCCGCGTGACCCGGTCTGAGCCTCAGCTGTTTGTGGAGGATCGTCTCACGCGTGTCATCAAGGACCTATCGACGCATTCCCGCCAGCATCACCGGCATCATCACGCCAAGCCGCGGTGGTTGCTCAGCGATAGCTTCTCGTACGTCTGGTGGGGCCAGGTCGTCTCCCAGGTTGGTGACGGGGTTTCGAAGCTGGCGCTGCTCTGGTTCGTATATTCAGTGACCGGATCGCCGCTGAAAACCAGCATCATCGGGATTCTGCAAACCGCCCCCGCGATCGTCCTTGCGCCTCTCATCGGCGTGGCAGTCGACCGTCTGCCCAAAAAGGCGCTGCTCATTACGTCTGATCTCGTGCGGGCGGTCGTGATCGGCCTGATCCCCTGCTGGATGTCCGTCGACAGCTTTACCGTTTCCTCTTTGTATATTCTGGTTACGCTCCACGCGGTCGCGACCGCGGTCTTCGGCCCCGCCCTGACCGCAGCCGTTCCGTCTTTGGTGCCGCCGTCGCAGTACACTTCCGCCAACGCGCTGCTCCAAACCACGACCAGCTTGGGCATCATCTTCGGCCCCGCGTTAAGCGGGCTGGGCATCGCAGCCCTGAGCTCCCAGGAAGTGCTCTGCCTCAACGCGTTGACGTATTTGATTTCAGCGGCCTGTTTCGTCCCCCTTCGGTTTGCACCACCGGTCTTGAGCCTCGTGTCTCAGTCTCCCATCGCCTCGACATGGCACGACATGGTCGAAGGCCTGCGATTCGTCATGACAGGCCGTCGCATCATCATTCTCTTGACGATCACCGCATCGCTCTACACCTTTGCGACGAGCGCCTTCACCACCCTCTTCCCTGTCTTCGCTCGAACGCTGTTGGATCTTGGTCCTGTGGAGGTCGGCTATTTGTGGTCCATGCTCGGCGTCGGACTGCTCAGCGTGTCCGTCGCGCTCACGACTATCAGCGCTTGGAGCATCAAGCGCCGGATCAAGGTGATTGCGTTCGCCAGCGCAATGAGCGGCCTCGTGACCCTCGCCCTGGTGAAGACGAATCAGGCGACGTCGGCTGCCGTACTACTGATGCTCCTCGGTGCCGGTCTGGGGGTCCTGACGCCGGTGGCGTGGGGCGTGCTTCAAGAAGTGGCTCCACCGCACATGCTTGGACGGGTGCTGGCGTTCTATACCCTGGGTGCCATGGGGGCGGCCATGGCTGGCATTACGCTGTTCGGTTGGATTACAGGACAATTCGGTGTGCCGGTTGCCGTCGTGACCATCGGCGTCGTCATGGGCACCACGGGCCTTTCGGCATGGGGATATCTCAACCATGTTTCCGACAGGCCTCCCAAACGGGAAGTTCCGTTGGCCCGAGACCAGGCTTAATGGGCTTAATGGCACCCCTCCTAGGGTAAGCCCGAGTCATGGAATCCTACGCCTGTATGGTATTAAGGACTGAAAATGCAGGGCTCAAGAACGGGGGATCCCCCTAGTCTTGATTTGTCATGGTGGCGCGTTATGTTTAGAGAACCGCCCATTCCGTACAAAGTGCAATATCATCGTTGGTTTGGCATCGCGCCGAGTATCCGGCCAACAGTGAAATTAGGTAGAGGAAGTGAGTAAATTCCTGGCAAGGTCTGTGCACTCGTAAGTGGTGTCCTTGTTTGTATTTGTGTATTGAGGCCAGAGCATGACCACCCCGACTACTGACAGGCAGGAAAAGCAGGACAGGAGTCCTTCCCCCATGACCGGATGGCAACTGTTGAAGACCCGGGATTTCAGTTTGCTGTTTTGGGGTCAGATGACGTCTCAAATCGGCGACAGTCTGAACCGCGTCGCGCTGTTATGGTTCGTCTACCAACTGACCGGCTCCGCGATGAAGATGGTGATGATTGGACTGTTGCAGACGATTCCCCC
>DASTFK010000082.1:0-4429 GCA_035719945.1 Nitrospira sp. | reverse complement strand
CTCCTTGGAAGAAATCCTGCGTTCACACCGCCCACCTTCACCATCCGCTCGGGAGCCAAAAACTCACGCCACTTCGGCTGGTTAGCTCATTTCTTCATTCTTGCAATCCTCTTCTGGCCAGTGCTATCATTCGCGCTCTTTGAAACTTCGGCAAGACGAGAACCATTTGGTTTTTCAAAAGTTTGCACCAGTCTGCCTTGGTCCGAAGAGCGCCTGGAGGAGGCATCTCTGATGTATAAGACGATTTATATTCCGGTCGATAATTCCGACCATTCGAACCAGGCGGTGGACACCGGTGTCCATCTGGCCAAACTCTTCGGCTCGAAGATCGTGGGGAGCCATGTGTATGCAGCCAAAATGCACGACAAACGCTTCAAGCAGATGGAGGCGGGCCTCCCCGAGGAATACCACGATGAAAAGGAACTCGACCGGCAACGGCAGATCCATGATTCTCTGATTACCCGCGGGCTTCAGATCATCACCGACTCCTACCTCGATTACGTCGATAAGAAATGCAATGAGGCCAACCTTCCGATTGAACGCCGCTCCCTCGAGGGACGGAATTGGAAGGTCCTGGCGGAAGACATCAATACCAACAGTTACGATCTGGTGATCATGGGCGCCCTAGGTGTGGGCGCCGTGAAAGACAGTGTGATCGGGAGCAATACGGAACGGGTCGTTCGTCGGGTACGGAATTCCGACATGCTGATCATCAAGAACATTCAGCCGATCAACGGCGGGAAGATCGTGGTTGCGGTCGATGGCAGCCCCTATTCGTTCGGCGGCTTGATGACCGGCCTCCAACTCGGCAAGGCGCTGAATATGCCGGTTGAGGCGATCTCGGCGTTTGATCCCTACTTCCATTACGCCGCCTTCCACAGCATCTCGGGCGTCCTCAACGAAGAAGCCGGGAAGGTCTTCCGGTTCAAAGAGCAGGAAAAGCTGCACGAAGAAATCATCGACAGCGGCTTGGCGAAGATATACCAGTCCCATCTGGACATCTCGAGAGAGATCGCCCAGGCGGAGCAGACGGACGTCAAGACGACGTTGCTGGACGGAAAAGCCTTCGAGAAAATCATTCAATACGTCCGCAAAGAGGTGCCAGCCCTCCTGATCGTCGGCCGCATCGGCGTCCACAGCGACGAAGACATGGATATCGGCAGCAACACGGAAAACCTGCTCCGGAGCGCACCCTGTAACGTGCTGGTGTCCAACCGGAAGTACGTGCCGCCCATCGACACCCAGGCCGAGTACACCATCGCCTGGACCGAAGAGGCGCTTCGCCGGATGGAGAAGATTCCGGTCTTCGCTCGCGGAGTGGCCAAGACCGCCATTCACCGCTATGCCATCGAAAAAGGACACACGATCATCAGCAACACGGTCGTCGATTCGGCCGTTGGGCACATCCTCCCGAAAGGCGCCATGGACGCCATGCGCGCCTTGGGAGGCAGTCTCGATGCCGCGGGCATCGATCGCGACAAGATGCAGGCGGACGACGCAGTGGCGAAAGATCTGATGGGATCGACGCTCAGCGGCATGATGACGCAGGTCGTCGAAGAGAAGCCCAAGAACTCAGAGGCGACGCAGGCCTATCTCGACCGGATGAGCCAGAATTATTACGTCTGCGACGGCTGCGGCTACATCGGCAAGGGCGATGCGCCAGTCAAGTGCCCGGTCTGCGGAGCGGAGGGGCACCGGTTCAAGGCCGTCGACAAGAGCATTTTCGAAGCCGCCGCCAAAGCGGAGGGCGAGGTCGAAACGGATCTGGCCTATGACGATGTGCCCATGCAGTGGACGAAGGATGCCAAGGAGGCGATCCGCGCCGTCCCGGCCGGATTCCAACGGCGCCGCGCGAAGGCGAAGATTGAAAAAAGTGCCCGAAAGCTCGGTATGACGACGATCACGTTGGAGTATGCCGCGCCGATGATCAAGGAAGCGGCCTCCGAAGATTACCAACCGATCTTTGCCAACAAGGGTGCCGGCACTTCAGTAGAGGCGCAAGCCAAACTGGCCGGGGTTCAGGAAAACGGGACGCAGGTCCCCCAAGACGGCGGCAACGGCCACGCGGAAGCGGCGTCACCCTACAGCTGGACGGAGGAAGCTCAAGCCAGGCTTGAGCGGGCTCCAGAAGGCTTTATGCGTGACTGCACGAAGGCCCTCATCATCAAGCACGCCGACAAGCTCGGCACGACCCATATCACTCTGGAAGTGGCCAATGAGGGCATTGAACAGGCCAAGGGGTACATGGAAGAAGCGATGAAGACGGGTAATCTCAAGGACATGATCGCCAGCCTCACCGGCAAGGCCGCCAAATAAGGAATGAAACCGCTTCCGATCTTCAATCCGTCGCTCTCAGGAGCGCTGGGGTCCCTTCCGCAACAGCTCACGCAATTCTTCACGCCGCGTCCGCAGGGCGAGGGTCCGTACGACGGACGGACCGTGGACGACTTCAAGCCCTATCTCGTCGCACTGAACCTCACCAAGCGCTGTAATTTGAAGTGCGATCACTGCTATCTGGACGCCACCACCAAAGCCGCAGGCGGCGACGACGAGCTCACGACCGAAGAGTGCTTCCGCCTGATCGACCAGATCGCCGAGGTCAATAAGGGCTGTCTGCTGGTCATCACCGGCGGGGAGCCGCTGGTCCGTCCCGACATTCTCGACATTGCACGTTATGCCGTGAAGCTCGGATTCATGGTGGTCTTCGGCACCAACGGCATGTTGATCGATGACCGGATGGCCAAACAGCTGGTCGAGATCGGCGTCATGGGCGTCGGCATCAGCATCGATTCTCTCGACCCCCAAAAGCACAATGCCTTCCGCGGTGTCCCGGGAGCATGGGAAGCGGCCGTTGCCGGCATCGAGGCCAGCAAACGCAACGGACTCCAGTTCCAGGTGCATTTCAGCGCGCAGCCGATGAATTACCAGGAACTGCCCGCCGTCGTGGAATGGGCCCATGGGCTCGGCGCCCGCGTCCTCAACGTGTTCTTCATGGTGTGCACGGGTCGCGGCGAGGAACTCACGGACATCACGCCGGCCCAGTACGAAGAGGTGCTCGGTTACTTGGTGAATTGCCAAGACAACTACAAGGGTATGTTGGTCCGTGCCCGCTGCGCGCCCCACTTCAAGCGATTGGCTTATGAAAAAGACCCCAACTCACCGATCACCAAAGCGACCGGCTACATGGGCGGCGGCTGCCTCGCCGGGACGAACTATGCCCGCGTGACGCCGAACGGCGAATTGACGCCTTGCCCCTACATGCCGCTCTCGGCCGGGAATGTTCGAGAGAATAGCTTTGTGGACCTCTGGGAAAAGTCCGACATCTTCAATTCCTTCCGTTATCCTCAACTCAAAGGCAAATGCGGCGACTGTGAATACTCGGATATCTGCGGGGGCTGCCGCGCCCGTCCTTATGTGGATCATGGCGACTGGCTGGACGAAGACCAGTGGTGCCTCTACACGCCCAAGGGCGGAGAGAAGATCAAGGTCGCGTTCAATGTCGAGGAAGCGTCCATCGTGCAATGGGACGACGCGGCGTCGTTACGGTTGAGCCGTATTCCCTACTTTCTCCGCGCAATGGTCAAGAAAGGTGTGGAGAAACACGCGCAGGAGAACGGCATCACGACCGTGACGATCGAGCTTATGGAAGAACTCCGGAAGAAACGCTTCGGCAACGACGCACCGGTATTCAAGTTCTGAGGCTCGAGGTCTGAGCTCCGCTGATGGACGCACTTCAAAGCATCATCACCGACCTCAATACGCTGATTCCCATCGTCAATCACTGGTTCCATCTCCTCTCCGCGGTGATCTGGATCGGCGGCCTGGCCTTTCTGGTCATGGCGGTCACGCCAGGCCTGCAGAAAGCGGTAGCCCGGGAGCAGATCAAGCCAATCACAGACGTCTTTTATCAACACTACAAGAAAGTAGCGGGCATCTTGCTCGTCATTCTGTTATTTACCGGCGGAATCAATCTCCACTACGTCAACCAGGTGCTGACCTCACAGACCGGCTCAGGGGTCCAGCACCACGCCAAATACCTCACGGTCTTTTTTATCAAGCTCTTCCTCGTGCTCTGCCTCGTGACCCTTTTCCTCTATACGGTGCTTTTCAAAGCCGATGACGAGGCCGAAGAAGGCGAATCCTACGAGGTGATCCCGTTCCAACGCGCAGCGCTCTGGATGGGATTTTTCATTATCCTGTGTGCGGCTGCCATGAAGCACTTACATCAATAGGGTCGTTGTCTCCCACGCTCTTTCCGTCATTCCCGCAGCGTATCCGAATCGATACCGCCGGTATTGATTCCGATACGTGAATTTCTCTTCCTCCTTCTCAGACACCTCCTTCTCGGACCTGACCCGATCAGCGATAGATCAACAATTTAGGATTCTTGACTAAGGGAGCGATGCCGCGCTGGACGTGGCATGCCTGT
>DASTFK010000081.1:0-3223 GCA_035719945.1 Nitrospira sp. | reverse complement strand
GCGCTCACGCTCCATGGGCAACGATCTCCAAATTTCTTCAAACTACCCAGTTCAAGGCACTTGCTCGCGCTGGCAAGAGCGCGAACGGGCTGACCTGCCTCAAGCGTTCACCGGTGGATGCGATGCTCTGAGCATCAGCCGCGGCCACGACTACCACACCGTCCAACAGCGAACCAATCATAAGACTTGGAAGCTTCGCTAGATGATGAGACAGTCCATTCCTCGCCGGAGAGAGGTCTCCAGGTCGTTTGCCGGTGTCCGAGCGGTGCACTTCGGCCGGGGACACGGAGAGACCCGCTTGGCGAGCTGGTGGGCACTCGTACCTGGCCGAAGTTTGGTTGCTCGACCGCCATCTCGACAATCGCCGCCTCGATCGCCCCGGCGATGCAGTTCTTCAAGACCGGCACACAAGCCGTCCAGCGGAGGCCCTGGTCCCACGCGAAGCGCCGATCTACCGCAATTGGAATGTTATTCAGAACTCATTGATTCACCAATGTGGATTAGTCCCCGCAACGCTGCGATGCGATAGGCTCGCGGTCGAAAGGAAAATCAGATGACAGAACACGCCCGGTTCCACGATGCCGAGGGAATAGCTGCCCTTGGCATCTGCGAGTCGCTTCTACTAGCGTTGACAGACCTCAAAATCATTAGCGAAAAGGATGCACGCGACCTGCTGACCGATGTCGCGACCACACACCACGAAGCTGCCACCGCCTCGCAAACGCCCCAGAAGCATCAGGCGGTGGTCGAGATTGTCCAACGAATCCTCGCTGGCAAGAACGGGCTGCGGGATTAGGTCAGGATCGCGATCAAGGCTGCGACGGCTGGGCGAGGCGATGTCATCATCGCCCTGGCGCGCGGTCATAGCCGCTACGTCTTCCGGCTCGTCACGGCTCATCTCCATGAGGCGGGCTCTTGCTATGTTCTCTTGGCCCGATCACGGATTCAAGGGGGCCGGGTAGCGCCCGTTCGGCAGCTTCTGAAAGGCGAATCTCGAATCGTCTCATCAAAAAGCCGCCTCCAAGAAGTACGGCCGTCGCGAGCACGAAAGCGATAGGTCCGACTGCGCCATGTAATTGCAGTAGCACTTTGCCGAAGAGGTAACCGCCGACCCCGAACACCGCGGCCCAGAGGACCGCGCCCCCGGCGTTGGCAAGCAGAAAACCGCGCCATGGCATGCGGTTCACGCCTGCCAGAACCGCCGCCAATATCCGCAGCAACGCGACGAACCGGCCGAAGAAAACGACCTTGCCGCCGTGCCTTAGGAAAAGATATTGCCCAATTTTGATACGAGCGTCCGACATGCCGATGTGACGGCCATATCGCCGGAGAAGGGCGTAACCGTACTTCTTTCCTAGCCAGTACCCGACGTTATCGCCGATGATGGAACCCACCGCAGCTGCGGTAATCACGAGCCAGACATTAACATTGGGATCTGTCGCAGCGTAGATCGTCGCGAGCACGAGGACAGTCTCACCCGGCAGCGGCAGCCCCATGCTCTCCAAACCCACAATCAGGGCCACCGTCCAATAGCCGTGCGTTGAGATGAAGCGCTGCAGCTGTTCGTGAGGGAGCCAGGACACGCTAGATACCCTTTGCTAGCTACGCCATTGAAGGAGGCAAACGTCGTCCCCCTCGCGCAACGACGTGCGCCCGTAGCGCCGACGCCGGCAACTGATTACCATGGCCGCTCTGGATGACACCATCATCCTCGGGGAGGCGAAAGGATCTGCTTCACGTGCCGAAGTTGCTGGAGGGTTTGAAGACTTGGTTTCAATCTATCAACGTCGCATCCGTCTCGGATGTCGCCGTGCCCGAGACACTCGAGAAGCGCGCAGAGGGGCCCGCCCCCGTCGCGGTTAGCTCGCGCCTTCAATCAGGGGCGATCCTCGGCATATTTACTATGCTGGTATTTTACTTTCTCTATTTCGCGTCACCCATTCTCATCCCGATCATCACGGCGTTGCTCCTAAGCACGCTGTTGGCGCTCCTTTGTGCGCCTTCTCGAGTTGGTTCATGTGCCGCGCACATTGGGTTCCTTGATTGTCGTGGTAGCAGCCGTCGGAGCACTGGTTGGCATTGCGGCTAGCCTGCGAGACCCGGCTCAGAGCTGGCTGACGGATTCACAGTGGTTCTCCCGTCTCGAAGAGAGGCCGCGTCCCATAACAGCGCCGTTCGAAAAACTTCAACACGCGACCGAACAGCTGGAAAAAGCAACGGCACCGAGAGATGGGCCGCCCATCCAGAAGGTGGAAGTTACGCGGCCGGGGTTGTCGGGCCTCCTCTCAACTGGCAGTGGACACGCGACGTCTACGATCACTGCCATCATCGGCCTCCTCTACTTCTTTCTCGTCTCCGGGGACCCCTTCTTGAGAAAACTGGTCTTGGTAACTCCTTCCCTCAAAGACAAGAAACGCGCCGTAGACATTGTCAGGAAAATTGAGACCGACATCTCATTTTATCTCGTCATGGTTACAGCGATTAATATAGCGATAGGGTTCGTAGTGATGGCGACTACCGCAGTTCTGGGCATCCCTGATCCCCTCTTGTGGGGTACACTTGCTGCGATCCTTAGCTTTGCGCCTTACGTTGGCGAGTTTGCGATCGTCATTCTGCTATCCCTGCCGGCATTATGACCTTCGACAATCTCGTCCAGGCCCTCGTGGCGCCCGCAATCTATTTCGTAGTGATGACGATCTGCTGGCAGGGCGTCGTGCCGTTTGTAGTCGGCCGACGAATGACACTTAGCCCGGTGGCCGTATTCGTTATGATCATGTGCTCGGCTGGATGTGGGGAGTTACCGGCGCTCTGGTCGCCGTACCGGTGCTCGCCAGCTTGAAGATTATCTGCGACCGTATTGGATCATTGCGTCCGATTGCCGAGTTCTTAAGCCCCTAGCGCAGTTTTTTGCCATAGCATGCTCCGCGACAGCCGCGGCGCTCCGTTGAGGAAGGGGCGCGCGAGCACCCGTTTAGGAGGTACGTTCCGGCTTCACAGAGATCAGTTTCTCAATGGCGTGCACCTTGCGGTCAACGAAGATGACGTTGGCAATCTCGATCGTTGCCCCGCCTGCGACCGTCGCTTTGAGGTCACCGGCACCGAGACCCAGCACCGCTCGGAAGAAATCTGAGCCAAGCTTCTGAAATCGCAAACCGTTGGTGTCAAAGCTCTCCGCGGCACCGCCGATCAGGTGCTCTTCGGTCATCTGCCCCGGCCGTATGCG
>DASTFK010000080.1:0-2956 GCA_035719945.1 Nitrospira sp. | reverse complement strand
CCTCTTCAAAACACTCGACGGTCTGATCGATGGCTGGCGTGAGCGTCGCGAACTCCGTCCAATCTATTTGCTGCGCGTTTACCCGGGGGTCTTAATGCACACTGACAAGCAGTTTCAGTTGCTCGAAGCATTGGAAAACCTGAAGAGACTCGGTCGTGGTTATCTCACACCAGAAGAGTTACGGCTGGTCACGCAAGCGCATAATTTCCTCGAAGAGCGACTTCGGGCACGTGTCATCTGACCACGCTGCTGCAGCCAACCGCTAGCGCCCTCTATTCCCGATTCCAGTTCCAGAAATGCAGTCAGCTTTTCATCGGCACGCACAATGAAACGCTTTCCGTCATCCCGATGTGCGTCTGCAATCAGATTGTTAGCCCGTTGGATTCAATCGCTGAAACGTAGCCGTAACTCCAACCGGCTTTCTTGAGATTGTTAGCGATTATTTCCCAGTAGTTCACGTGGGCCGCATTCTGCCTCTTTTGCTCTCCACCCAGAGGAGCTGAACTACTGCACCGTCAGCATTATGGTCTGCCCTGGCTCTCCGAAGAGTGTCATGTAAGCGAGTCCGCTCCCGGCAGGCAGGGAAGGCACAGCGCTTCCTTTTCCGTTCACCAGGCTCGTGAATGCCGGGTCGTAGAGGTGCCACGCGCCGGTCGTGGTAATGGCGACCCGGACCGGGGTCACGTCACTTGCCACGGCGCGCCACTCGGCGTAGCCCTCGGGGCCGATGGTGACCTCGTCCGTCACACCTCTGGGCAGCACCGGCACCGATGCGAGCGGCTGGTGCATATAACTCCCGAAGCGGACCCACTCCGCGCCGTCGCGCTCCACGATGTCGAGGTCGTCGAGATCGCGTCCGTTGAGCTGCGGGATGATGAGCATCATCGTCGCAACGGTGTCGCTTGCCGAGGCGTCGACGATATGGAACCGGGTATCGATCTGCCCCGCAGCCGGCGCCGGAACGTCGGAGGGAGGCCGGACTGCGATGAGGCCGTCCAGGTTCGGCACGGCGGCCAGACGCAGGCGCGGGTCCATGCCATTCCACGCAAGCTCAGCCGGGTTCTCGTTCACCACGAGCCAGGTCGAGGAGAGCCTGGCCTGCCAGGCCGCCGAGAGGTTGCCGGGCCTCCGACGCACTCGCTGAGCGAACACGCTGTGGTCGAGGTAATGCCCGTAGCCGGCAGGAGCGCGATTGAGGAAGTACTGGGTAGGCACGCCCAGGAGGTCGGCGTCGACGACCTTGAAAGCCTTCAGGGGATCCTGGTCGCTCGCGA
This sequence comes from Nitrospira sp., assembly GCA_035719945.1. GTDB lineage: Bacteria > Nitrospirota > Nitrospiria > Nitrospirales > Nitrospiraceae > Nitrospira_C. The sequence goes on along the minus strand of DASTFK010000080.1, from coordinate 1,682 downwards.
ACCATCCGTCCTCGTGGTACTTCAGCGGTGATCCGGACTGCGTCCAGCCGGCGTCGGAGCGCAATGAAGCCTGCAGCGAGCCGTCGGGTTGAGCTTGGAGCCGCACGATGAGATTGCCCTGGGCATATTCCCCGGCGATGGCCGCAAGCAGGCCGTCGGGAACCGGCGCCACAGGAGTTACGATGGGAAGGAGCGGCGATGGAAAGGCCGCGATCCGCCGATTCTCATAGAGCGCGCGCAGCAACACGCGCTCCCCTATGATAATCGCTCGTGCAGAGCCGCCGAACGAAGCGGCGAGCACCACGATGCCGAGCTGCGCCTGCGGGGAAACGATGATCGCCGCGCCGTAGTCATTGCTATCGCCGCCCTTGGCCCATCCGTCGAAGCCGACGGCCGCAAGCCCCGGTTGCGAGACGCTGTCCCACCCCAGGCCGAAAGCAAAGGAGTTGTTATGGATTGGGTCGAAGCTGCCGATGGTCTGATTCACGGCCATTTCAGCCACCGCAGCGCCGGAAAGAATGCGCGTCGTCCCGACTCGTCCACGGCTCAGGAACATCATGGCGATGTGAGCCATGTCGTCTGCGGTGCCGTAGGCCGCGCCCGCCGCGAGGGTATTCACGAACTCCTGCGGCTTCGCCGCGCCGTTTACGTACGCCTTGGCGTAGGATCCGGCTGGGAATGCACTTATTGGGTAGCGGGTGTTCGCCATGCCGAGGGGTGTCAGGATCTCGTCGTGCACGAACCGGACGTAGCTCTTGCCGGTCATCGCCTCGACGAGGGCCGCGGTAATGGTGAAGCCGTCATTACAATAGACGCTCATATAGCCCGGCGGATCCTTGAGCCGCGACATGGAGAGCGTCTGAAGGACCTGATTCAGATATCCCGGCACGGGCGAGCGGATATCGGCGTTGCGATAATCGGTTCCCGGAAAACCCGAAGAGTGGTTGAGGAGCATCCGGACGGTGATGTTCTCATATCCTGGAGACGTCATTCGGAAAGCCGGGAGGTACGTGACCAGCGGTGTGTCAAGGTCGACGACGCCCCGATCTACGAGCTGCATCACGGCGATGGCCGCAAACATCTTGCTCACCGAGCCGACGCCGAACATCGTGGTGTTGGTGGGCGCCTGGCCCGTGTCGCGATCGGCCAGGCCGAAGCCCTGGCTCCAAATGATGCGCTTGTCATCCACGAGGGCGATCGCGACCGCGGAGGCGCCCTGATTGATGAGCTCTTGGGCAGCGGTCTGCCCTTCTTGGATCGCAGCATCGTAGGTAGGTTGCGACGACTTCGAATCGAGATCGTATACTTCCACCAGAGCAACCCCGGTGGTGTTGTTCTTACCGCGTACGATCGCGGTATAGTCACCCGGTGGCAGCGTTGCAGTGATCGCAGACTCGCTTGCCCCATCCGGAGCATGGCCACTGTTTTGGATCTCGACGACTTGGCCGGCGGTAATAATCCCGCCGATTATCGTATGCTGCCAATTATCGTTGGAGGCAATCAAAGCTCCCGCGCCGTCGTGCAGTTCCAAGGTCGGATTAGGCAATGCATCGGGAACGCCATATTGAGTGAGCTCAGGGCCTATGGCGCGAATAATTACCCTCTTTGGCTCGGTCCCTTGAACCATGAAGCCGCCAATCATCACGTTGTCGCCTGTCTGAACAAAGGCCCGCGCGGAGATG
>DASTFK010000079.1:0-3293 GCA_035719945.1 Nitrospira sp. | reverse complement strand
CGGCCCCAACGTCGAAAAGCACACGCCCGCCTGTCCGCTGAGCCGGCCATACACATCCGCCATGAATGCCGCGGCCTGTTCATGCCTGGTAGCGACGACCTGGATCCGCGCATCCAGCAAGGCATCGGTGAGTTCAAGCGTTTCCTCGCCGGGCACGCCAAAGATGAAACGCACGCCCTCATTTTCCAGACACCGCACCAGCAAGGTCGCCGCATTCATCAGACCGCTGCTCCTTCATTCTCACCCGCCCAACCCTACGCGCGCCGACTATAAATGGTCCTTCAAAGCTAGCTCGCTTACCCTTCCATAGCGGCGGATGGTGGCTTTATGCGACTTGCGATGGGTCGCATGATCTCTGTCGTGCGGTCGCCGCAGGCGATGGCGAGCACCTAAATGATCCTTCCAAGCTCGCTTGTTTTATCTTTCTTAAGGAAGGTGGACGGGTCGCCTGCTGCGATTTGCGATGGATGCAGGGCCTTATCCCGGCGGTCGCCTTCGACGATGGCGAGACGCATGTGCGAAGGTCCGTTCAGACAACGTCTCGGACGGACCAAGTTTGCGGAGCCAAGCCGCGATAGGGCCCTGCGGTTCATCCATCGCTTAAGCAAAGGCGTCCATCCACCTCCAACACCATTTTGCGGAGCCAAGCACGATAGAGTCATGTGGTTACACCCATCGCCGGAGCGGAGGCAACCATCCACCGCTCACAGAATCACCTCGCAAGGCTGCAGGAAGACTTTGAGCGGAACCTCTTCGCCATGGTTGGCCTCAATTAACTTCACATAGAGCTGCTTCAGCGCATCGGCCAGCGCCGCCAATTGCTGATCCTCTATGGCGAGCATGAACGAGACGTTCCGATTCGTCCAGGCATGCTCCGAGACAGACCCCGTCTGTCCCTTCCCGCCCAGCCCGGATGCCACCGTGTAGCCTTTGACTTCGAGATCCTTCAGCAGGCGGCGTACGTCGCTCTCCAACGAATCCCGGCAGATAATGGTCAGCATCTTCATAGCGTCGAAAGACCTGCCTTCTCAACATCCATTGAACCCATGAACGCCTCAAAGTGTGACTGCAACCCATAGGCGCCGTACAACACTTCAAGATCCTTCATCACGCGTCCCACCGAGGCGACGAACCGCACTTCATCTCGTTTCACCTGGCGCCGCAGTCGAGAGATTTCAATGGCACGGCGTACGGCGAACAGTACCGTGCTTTCCTCAACGGGCTTCACCAACACGTCATAGGCTCCTGCGTCCATCGCCTGCCGAAAGAGGTCCTCCCGATGTTTTTCGACCAGAAGCAGGACCGGGCACTCGGGATGAATTTTTTGTACAGCCCGGACAAAGCCGATGCCTTCGAGGCGGGGCTGGTGTGCGTCACACAGGATGGCCGCATAGTCCATCGACCTGATCCGCTCCAGAGACGTCAGGACGGTATCGGCCGTGTCGATGTGCGCGTGTGGAAGCTTGAGGCGCAGGGTCGAAGACAGGGTGTCGAGGAGATGAGGATCGTCTTCAATAATAAGGACACGAGAGGGTTGCATGATAGATCCTATAAGAACGGTATGTATGATTCCGCCGAGTCGAAGGCGAGTCGATGACTATTGCACCCGCTAACATGTGTGTCATTATATGATAGTTTGCTCTGAGAGTGTTCGCGACAATTTTCACGAACTTCACGGCAGGTAAAGAGAGCACAGCACTATGAGAATCTGGCCTGGGAGTCCCTACCCCTTGGGAGCCACGTGGGACGGCGAGGGAGTGAATTTCGCGCTGTTTTCTGAAAATGCGACGGCCGTGGACCTTTGTCTCTTTGGGAGACCGGACAGCCCTCAGGAGACGCACCGTATTCGGATCGAAGAATGCAGTGATTTCGTCTGGCACGTCTACCTGCCCGAGATACGGCCCGGACAACTCTATGGCTACCGTGTCCACGGCCTGTACGAGCCGGAAATTGGTCTCCGATTCAACCCCGCCAAGGTCCTGATCGATCCGTATGCGAAGGCCATCGCCGGCAATATCGATTGGTCGGACGCGCTGTTCGGGTACCGGATCGGTGATCCCAAGGCCGATCTCTCCCTCGACGATCGGGATAACGCCGGCTTCATACCCAAATGTGTCGTCGTCGACCAAGCGTTCACCTGGGGCGGCGACCAACTATTGCGCACGGCGTGGGATCGGACGGTAATCTACGAAGTGCATGTGCACGGATACACCGCGCGACACCCGGATGTCCCCAAGCACCTGCGCGGCACCTATGCCGGACTCGCGACGCCGGAAGTGATCGAACATCTGCAACAGGTGGGCGTCACCGCCGTCGAACTCTTACCGGTCCATCACTTCACCCGCGACCATCACCTGATCGAGCGCGGTCTCACCAATTATTGGGGCTATAACTCGATCGGGTTTTTCGCGCCGGACATTCGCTATGCGACCTCGTCGGATAGCGCCCACCATGTCTGGGAGTTCAAGACGATGGTCAAGGCGCTCCACAACGCGGGCATCGAGGTCATCCTCGACGTAGTGTACAACCATACCGGAGAAGGCAATCATCTGGGCCCGACGTTGTCGTTCCGTGGGATCGACAACGCCTCGTACTACCGCCTGGTCCCCGACCACCCGCGCTTCTATCAGGACTACACCGGCACCGGCAACACGCTGAACGTTCGCCATCCCCGGATCCTGCAACTCATCATGGACAGCCTGCGGTACTGGGTACTCGAAATGCATGTGGACGGCTTCCGATTCGATCTCGCCTCCACGCTGGCGAGAGAGTTGCACGACGTGGACCGGCTCAGCGCGTTTTTCGACATCATTCATCAAGATCCGGTGCTCTCCCAAGTGAAACTGATCGCCGAACCCTGGGACTTGGGAGAAGGCGGCTATCAAGTCGGCAACTTTCCGGCCGGCTGGGCCGAGTGGAACGGCAGGTATCGCGACGCGATCCGGCGATATTGGAAAGGCGACGGGGGGCAAGTGGCGGAGTTGGCCTATCGGCTGTCCGGGAGCAGCGATCTCTACGAAGGAGGCGGCCGGCGGCCCCATGCGAGCATTAATTTCGTCACGGCGCACGACGGATTCACCTTGCACGATCTCGTCTCGTACAACCAGAAGCACAACGAAGCCAACGGGGAAGACAATCGTGACGGTACCGACGACAATCTCAGCTGGAACTGCGGCGTGGAAGGACCAACGACGAAGCCGTCGATCGTCGCGCTACGCGAACGACAGAAGCGCAACATGCTGGCCACGCTGCTCTTGTCACAAGGTGTCCCGATGCTCTGCGGCGGCGACGAA
>DASTFK010000078.1:0-4110 GCA_035719945.1 Nitrospira sp. | reverse complement strand
ACGTACTGAGGGTATCGAGCACCGTGGGGCCCTGATACCAGGCCATCGCCTGGCTGCGATTGGCGATGTTGTCGCCCAGTTTTGCGCTCACCGGGACAATCCATTCCGGATCTGCGCCGAACTGCCCCAGAAACTCCCGATATTCCTTTTCGATGCCCTCGAAGACATCTTGACGATACCCGACCAGGTCCATCTTGTTCACGACGACGGCGAACTGGCGTACGCCCAGAAGTGAAAGCAGGTAACCGTGCTTTTTCGACTGTTCCTTGACACCCTCGAGCGCATCGATCAAGAGCAACGCCGCCTCCGCCCGTGCCGCGCCGGAGATCATGTTCTTGAGAAACTCCTTGTGGCCGGGCGCATCGATGATGATGTACTGGCGGCCCTTCCAGTTGAAGAACGTCCGTGCGGTGTCAATGGTGATGCCTTGCTCCTGCTCTTCGAGAAAGGCATCGAACAAGAACGCGTATTCGAACTCCTTGCCCTGCTGGCGGCAAATGGCCTGGACCTTTTCCAGCTTGCCGTCCGGCAGCGAGCCCGTATCGGCATAGAGCCGTCCGAGCAAGGTGGACTTGCCGTGATCGACGTGGCCGACAATCACAACGTTGAGATGTTCGGAAGATTTCGCCGTACTCATGCCGCCGCTACATGTATCCATCTTTTCGCAACAGCTCCATGCCTCGTCCTTCGTCCTGTGCGCGGCCAGCCCGCTCGGCCACGGTGGTGTGACGCAGCTCTTCAATGATGTCGTCGACCGTGCTGGCTGTCGACTTGATCGGCATCGTACAGGGAGCGCAGCCTAGGCTGCGGTAGCGGGTCCCGTCCCCCTTGTTCAGATAGAGATCGATAAAGGGTATATTCTCGAGCTTGATGTATTCCCAGATGTTGATCTCGGTCCAATCCAGCAACGGATGGATGCGGATGTGGGTGCCGGGAGGAAACGTCGTCTTGAATTGGTCCCACAGTTCGGGCGGTTGGTCGCGAAAATCCCAGTCCCCGTGCTTGTCGCGAGGAGAAAAATACCGCTCCTTTGCCCTCGTGCCTTCTTCATCGGCCCGGACGCCCAAAATGACGCCTGTATAGCCTTTCTGCTCGAGCAACTGCTTGAGTCCATTGGTCTTGAGCGCGGTGCAGCAGGTGACGCGTCCCAGCGTGTGGTTCATCCCCGCGGCAAGCGCTTCTTTGTTTTGTCCCACCACCAGATTGAGATGCCATTCCCGGGCAAGACGATCGCGATATTCGATCATCGCCGGGATCTTGTAGCTCGTGTCCACATGGAGCAGTGGAAACGGAACATGGCCGAAAAATGCCTTGCGCGCGAGCCAGAGCAGCACGGTCGAGTCTTTGCCCATGGACCAGAGCATGGCAAGATTGTCGAAATGCTTATAGGCCTCCCGAAGGATGTACACGCTTTGGTCTTCAAGCTGGCGAAGATGCTTCACAACAGGCTCCCGTGAATCGCCTAAAAGTTGTGGACGACTGCCATCGGTGTCTGAGCAAGGGATTCCAATTTTCGTGCGCCGGCGCCATCCTCGAGCGCTCGGCGAGCGAGTGAGGTGCACTCCCCCAATGAAGCACCTCTGCCGCCGGCATAGAGCAAGAGCCCGGCATTGAGCAGGACCCAGTCGCGTTGTCCGCCGGCCAGCTGGTTATGAAGGACGCGTCGAAGGAGATCAGCCTCTTTCTCGCGCTGCTCCGGCGGATAGCCCGCCATCTCGCGCGAAGTCCCCAATGAGAGTCCGGCATCCTTCGGAGACAGGGTCAATGGAGATATACGCTCATCGCGAAGTTCTAATACCTTGGTCGCCATGGCAATCGACAATTCAGGATCTCCCTCGACGCCCCTGACAACGAGCGCTCTGGGTAGACCCAACATTCGAATCGCTTCGACAGTTTTCTCGAAATGGGGCGGGTGCGTGAGGCCGACCACCTGCGAGGATGCGCGAGCCGGGTTCAGCAGCCTCGCGATCGGATGGAACACATTCCGGACCCCGAGTTCCTGCCTCATTTCCAGAAACCGGTAGACGGGAGGATGATAGAGCGCAATGTCCAGGTATGCGAACCCGTGCTTGGCCACCATGCTGGCAACCGCCTTGCTTTCGAGATCAATCGGAAGGCCGAGGGTCTTGAGGACGGCAGCGCTTCCCGGGCGGCCAGGAATGCCGTCATAGCCGTGCATGAGGACGGCTCCGCCCGCAGCAGCGGCAAGGATGGCAGCTCCGGCCAATGCGTGAAAGGTCTCCTGCTTGCCGGCATAAGATGGTAGATCGACAACGCCCACGTCCTGTGGAATGGGCAAGGGCGCGACGTAGGCCCTCGCCGCGGCGGTGAACGAAGCGAGCTCGGTCACGGACTCCATCTTGAATCGCATTGCGACGAGAAATGCTCCCACCTGAGCCGCCGTCGCCTCGCCTTCGATCAACGCCCGCATCGCCCGCTTGGCCTCATCCCAGGTGAGATCTTTGGAGGCCTTGGGTCCCTTGGCGATTTTGGCGATGAATTCCTGCATGCCCATTATGATGCCTTGTGAAGCCCGCATTCAGTTTTCTCACGCCCTTCCCACCGGCCGGACCGCAGATCATCGCCCGGCATGACGGGCTTCGTGCAGTGAGTACAGCCAATGCTCGGGTAGTTTTGGTCGTGCAGCGGGTTGTACGGCACTTCATAGACCTTGATGTACGTCCATACGTCGGCCCAGGTCCACCGGACGAGCGGATTCACTTTCACCAGCTGAAAAGTGTTGTCCCACTCGATCGGCTTGGCGTTGGCTCTAGTCGGCGCTTGTTCCCGTCTAATGCCCGTGATCCATGCAGCATAGCCGTCCAGGATGCGTCTGAGCGGCTCAACTTTCCGCAGTTGGCAGCAGCGATCCGGATTGCTGGTCCACAGGGCCTCGCCATGCTGCTCCGCCTGCTGTTCCGGCGTCAGCAGCGATTTCACCTGATGCAGTTGGGCGGGCTTCAACTCATACCGCTCGATGAGGCGGTCACGTGTGGCATAGGTCTCTCGAAAGAGAAAATCCGTGTCGAGATAGAATAATCCGACCGAGGGGTCGATGCGGTGCAGCATATCCAGAAGCACGACATCTTCCGCGCCGAAGCTGCACGCGAGGATAATTCGGGGGCGATAGCGCTCGACCGCTGCGGCCAGAATCTCCTGAGGCTGGCTGCTCTCAAGCGATTCGCCCCATGCCTGAATGTCGCCGATTAATTGCGTCATTCGTTCTGTACCGTTCGCACCATTCGGACACACCTCGCCCTTGCCTGTTACTCCACTTTTTCGACCAGGATCCGGTAATGTGCAGCGTCCGGTTCCAACGCCTCCTGCAGATGGACCACATGGCCGTCATTCTTGAGGCTCATCGGCACATTTTTGATCGGCTCGCCGGCATCCAGCCAGATTTCCAGCCTTTCACCCGCATCCATCATCTCAAGTTTCAATTTCGTCTTCACGTAGTTGAGCGGGCAGGCGACACCACGGAGGTCGTAGACCGGACCTCCAGTTGACACGGCGGCGGCCGGCTTGGATTCCATGGCCGCCGGCGCCGGTGCTGCCTGCTCTTTCACCGTTGGGAGCTTGAGATCCTTCCCCATCTGGTCGGTCGCGACCCGGCAGGCATCGACGAAGCCTTTTGCGAACGACATTTTGTCGCGCGCAAATTCCGCACTTGTATCCTTCGGCCCGAGATCACCGACCTGCTTGCTCAAATCTCGGTACATTGCCGGCACCACGCCTTTCTGAGCAATGCGGCGGTCGAATTCCGTGAACGTCTCTGCATCGCTGGAAGGCTCGAGGCCTTCCGTCACCAGCAAGGCTTTGGCGGCCGCGAGGACGGCGCGGTAGGACTTGTTCACCGATACGGCATACTGGTGGTTATCGGTCAACAATTTGGCCTGATACAACTCTTGGTCGGCTTCCAAGATGCCGTTTTCGATCATTTCAAGCGCACCTCCGGCGCATTCGCCCGGTCCGAGATCCTCGAGGACAAACTCCTCATCCGCTTCCCAGTCGTAGTAGAAGGTCGGATCGTCGGCAAAGGCCGGCACCAGCGTATATGGAATCAGCTCATCTTTCAGCGCATTCTTGCCGACTCGATCGATGAATGCCGGT
>DASTFK010000077.1:0-4167 GCA_035719945.1 Nitrospira sp. | reverse complement strand
ATCCTGCTTGGCGCGCTTGGCGACCTGATGCTGCTGGTACTGTTTGCGGATCTGCGTCCATTGGGCGGCGAGTTGTGCGCCGGTCTGTTCCGTCGATTCCAGCCCAAACGACGTGACCGCCGAAAGCACGAGCAACAACAGGCACACGAGCGCAGCCGGAGGGATGAGCTGGCCGTAAGGCTTCCGTAGGTGTTCAAGCAGAAGCTTCGTCATGCCCCGCGCTCCTGCGGCCGATACTTGAGCTTCAGATCGAATTCCACGAGGCCGTCGTCTCCGAGATGATGCTGACCGAGAACCGGATCGTGAAACACAGGATGCGACTGCAACTTGAGCGTGAGTGCGGTGACGTCTTCAACCGTTGCCGCAGCCCCGGTCATGTGGATCACGGCGCTGGCCGGGTCCAGGCGCACACCTTTGATCGAGACGCGCGGAGGGATTGCCTCTTCCAGACCGGACAAGAAGTGCGTCCAAGAGAAATTGCGCTTGGCCAGCAGTTGGTTAGCCAGCGACACCTCCGCAGGTAACCGCCGCAAGGCCGCCTCGGAGAGATCCAGACCTTCCGCCTGCGCTTCCTTGATGAGCTGTTGGTCCTGCTCACGGGTCTGATCGATCCGGGCCTGGATTTCCTTAAGGTCCTGAAGCCCGATCCATGTCTGGGCCGCACTCCATGATACCCATAGGCTGAGCCCGAGAACCGCGAACTGCAGCACAAATCTAGCTGGAGCCACATAGGCGCGATGGCGGCTTGCCAACTCAATGTGGAAATACGTCGTTCCACCGGTCTGCCACCGAAAACTGCCGATCCTGTCGGCAAAGCGCGTCATGAAAGGAATCTTCTTTCGCATCTCTACATCAGTCCGGCCACGACCGGTAACATCGCAGACGAGGTACTGCCTCCGTCGTGAGCCCAGCCCGCAGCCTCGACATGCTCCCACTGTAATTGGTCGGTCGAGACGCCGAGTTCATGTCCCAATTGATCTTCCAATCCCGGAAGATCGCTCTCCGCCATGAGCACCAAACGGGCGAGATGTAAGTCGGGAACGTGCTCTTGGCAGGCCAGGATCGAGATTTTAGTTTCGCGGACAATCCTTGTCACGTGTTCCTGAGTTCCCATTTCCTCACCGGTCAGCGGATCACCGGCAAGAAATTTGGTCCGGACGAAGACCGGGCGGGCGTCGTGAATGATCAGGCACGTCAGGCCGCCGTCAGCAACGGTGACCAAGGCCAGGTCGTGATTCAGGCATCGGGTTCCCCCCGCAGCTTTGAGCCAGAGATCGAACAGGCGAAAACTGGCCACGGTCACTTCCCGTGGAATCAGTCCTGCTGCCTCGCAGGCGGCCTCGTACTCAGCAAGGATCGACTCCTGCACGGCAATCACCAGCACCATATGAACGCCCTCCTTGGGATGCCGAGGAGGGAAGACCTGCCAACTGAGTTTGACACCCGTCAAAGGCAGACGTTGTTCCTGTCCCAGTCGCCACCGAATGAGAGCCTCCTGCTCCTCTCGGCGGCCAGGGAGCTGCTCGAGCTGCAGCACGGTCGAACGGACCGCAAGGTCCGGCAAGACCAATGTCACCGGCCGTGGCAGATCAGACAGCAACGTACGCCCAAGGAACCGCAGCCGTCTGGGAGGAGGTCCCGCGAGCGACCGAATCCGTTCTTCCAACACCCCCCGGTCGGCCACATTGCCATCGATCGGCGAAAGCTTCACCACACCGGAAGGGATGGGCGACAAGGCACATCGATAGCGGTGCCGTCCCCGCCAAGTCTTTGAGCTTTCACCCCATGTCAACGCGTGGCCGCCAATCTTCAAGCATTGGGTCGGACGGCTGCCGCTCAATGGCCACATGCTACGCTTCCTCGCTAAACGTGACACGGTTGATCTCGCGCAGGGTCGTCCCTCCATCGAGCACCTTCCGCAACGCCGACTGCCTCAACGTGATCATGCCGCCCGTAACCGCACGATACCGAATTTCGGAGAGCGGCCGCTCCGACAAGATCATCTCTTTGATCTCGTCCGTGAGATCCAAGAATTCCGTAATACATTTCCGGCCGCGGTATCCCGTACCATGGCATTCTTGACAGCCTCTACCTTGATGAAAATGCGCATCCTTATATTCCTCATAATCGAGTCCGGACTCTTCGGCCAGTGCCTTGTCGAGAGGAACCGGAACGCGACACGACTGACACACCATCCGAACCAGCCGTTGTGCGAGCACGCAGTTCAAGGCGGCCAGAAAGTTGTAGGCGTCGATGCCCATGGAGGCAAACCGACCGATCACATCGAAGACGTTGTTGGCATGGACGGTCGTCAACACAAGATGTCCCGTCAGTGCCGACTGGATTGCGATCTGAGCCGTTTCGGGATCACGTATTTCGCCGACCATGATCTTGTCCGGATCATGACGCAGGATCGAGCGAAGGCCTCGCGCGAACGTGAGTCCCTTCTTCTCATTGACCGGGATCTGGACAACCCCGGGGAACTGATACTCGACAGGATCTTCGATCGTGATGAGTTTGTCCTCTTTGATGTTCATCTCGGTGATGGCGGCATAGAGCGTCGTGGTTTTTCCACTGCCCGTCGGACCAGTGACAAGCACCATCCCATAGGGCCTCGTAATAGCTCGCCGAAACCGCTTGAGGTCCTCTTCATTGAACCCGAGGCGATCCAGGCGTAAGGTCGACACGCCGGAACTGATCGCCTCGCGATCAAGGATACGGATGACGACCGACTCACCGAACACGCTCGGTAGAATCGACACCCGGAAATCGACGGTCTTCCGTTCAAGCCGCATCCGAAAACTCCCGTCCTGGGGAACCCGCCGTTCCGCGATGTCGAGGTCCGACATCACTTTCAAACGGGACACCAGCGGAGCGTGCAACCGGATGTCCAGTGGCTCCATCGCCGGCACGAGGATACCGTCAACTCGAAACTTGACCCGCGTCGAGCGGTCCGCCGCCTCGATATGGATGTCGCTCGCGCGCCGCTGCATGGCGCTCAACAAAATAGAATCCAGCAGCTTGACGGCAGGGCTCTGGTCTTCGCTCGCATGATCGAGCGTGAGAATTTCCTCGCCGCGTTCATCCTCCTTGACCAGGACGGACCGGTACTCGGCCTCCAGTTCGCGCAGCGCCTGGCTCGAGCCTTCGCTGCGTTCCAATGCCGTCAAAATCGCTGATTTTGGGCTCACAACCAGCTCGAGCTCTCGGCCCAGGAGTAATTCCAGCTCATCGAGGCCGAGTAGGTCCTGAGGATCAGGAACTGCGACTCGCAAACGACCCTGCACCTCGGCGATGGGCACGAAGGGGTGCCGCTGCATCAGCTTCACCGACATCCGCTCGTAAAATGACGGCTCTACCCGGAAATCCAGCAAAGGATCGAATGGCAGCCCGAATTGAATGGCCAGCGCTCGCGCGAGCTGTTCTTCAGAAAGAGCGCCTTCACCCAACAAGGTGGCCCCCAGATCAGCCGAGACGCCGCCCAACCGGTTCAAGGTTTGATCCACAGTCGATTTCGTGACCATCCCCTGCCCCACGAGCACGTCGGCCAGAGTCGGTCTTGTCATGCTTCGAGATGCCACCCGTGGATTCCTTTCACACTCTCAGCCACGCCGCCTTTAAACGCCTCGAATTACTCCGTTTAGACATTCCCCGCCATTTGGAAGACGGGAAGATACATGATCACCACGATCCCTCCCACGAGAATTCCCATGATCAGCAGGAGCACAGGCTCGATCCAGGTGGTCAACTGGGTCAGGCGGAGATCAAGATCAGCTTCGTAAAATTCGGCAACATCATGCAACATCAGCTCCAAAGATCCGGTTTCCTCGCCGACCGACAACATCTCGATGGCGAGCTTGGGAAAAACCTTCGGACGACCGAGCGCCGCTGCAAGAGTAGTCCCCTCGCGGATTTCGTTCACGGCATCGGTCAATCCCGCTGCGATATACCGGTTCGATACTGCGCTTTTGGTGATGTGCAACGCCTCGACGAGAGGCGTCCCGCCGGCCAGGATAGTTCCGAGCGTTCGGGCCAGTTGAATGGTGTGATGTTTGATGAAGACAATTCCAAGAAGAGGTGCTCGCAACAACAGCCGGTCAACGCTGAAACGGCCATTCGGGGTCGCATAGTAGGCGCGCCCGATGAGCATAAGCCCAGCCAGCAGCG
>DASTFK010000076.1:0-7874 GCA_035719945.1 Nitrospira sp. | reverse complement strand
GACTCGGCGGCTGTCCTTATGCACCGGGTGCCTCCGGCAATGTCGCCACGGAAGATGTCATCTATGCGTTGAGAGCTTCCGGCGCTTCCGTCGCCGTGGATGAACGGCTTGTCGTGAACGCGGCACAGCAGGTGGGAGCCGGGCTGAACCACCCGCTGTCCTCCCGACTGTCGAGCCTGTATCAGCGTCACACGGCCTATGAGGCCGTTAAGTGACAAGTTCTGTCGTCACGATTACCAAGAGCACGGGACGGGCCCTCGCTTTTGCCGAGCAAGTGAGGTCAGGGAACGTCCGCGCCGTCTCCCGTCTCATCACATTGTTGGAGAGTCAGGATCCGGATGGCATCGAGGGGCTCCGCCTCCTGACTCAGGACACACGCCCGCGGATCGTTATCGGGGTGACCGGCTATCCAGGGGCGGGGAAAAGCACGTTGATCAATGCACTCCTAACCACCTATCGGCGGCAGAAGATGAAGGTGGCCGTGCTGGCTGTCGACGTCAGCAGCGCGAGGACGGGCGGGGCGTTGCTGGGGGACCGCATTAGAATGCAAGAGCATGTGCTCGATTCCGGCGTCTACATCAGAAGCATGGCCACGCGCGGCAATCACGGCGGGCTCGCACGTACCACAGCCGCAGCAAAACTCGTGTTGGAGGCCGCGGCCTATGACGTGGTGCTCATCGAGACGGTCGGCGTTGGGCAGAGCGAAGCGGACATCATGAATATTGCTCCGACGGTAATTGCAGTCGTCGCGCCAGGGCTCGGGGATGAAGTTCAGGCGATGAAGGCGGGTCTCCTGGAACTCGCGCACATTATCGTGGTCAATAAAGGGGACCATCCAGGTGCCGACCAAACTGTACGGGACCTGCGCGAATGGTGCTCCAAGGTCATCGCCACCGTGGCTACGACTGGAGAAGGGTTGTCGGAGCTGCTCGCTGCGATCACCGCACATCAACGAATGCGCGGCATGGCAGACGCTCATCAGCGATTCGAATAGAGGCTGGCACATCATGGCAGTGCAGGATGGAGGACACCATGACCCGTCAGCTGCTCACGATCTCTCACCAAATCGCTCGTATCACGCTGCACAATCCACCGGCGAACAGCATCACGGGTCCGGTGCTCAAGGAGCTCGAACAGGTGCTGAGCGAAGTCGAGCAGGACGAATACGTGCGAGCGGTCATCATCACGGGCTCAGGGCGGTTTTTCTGCGCCGGGGCGGATATTCACGAATTGACCCGTTTGAACACCAGCCATGCGGGAACCGAGTTTGCCCTGCAGGGCCAATCACTGTTCAATCATATCGAACGGTGTGACAAGCCGGTGTTGGCTGCCATCAACGGCATCTGCGTCGGTGGCGGTCTTGAGCTGGCATTGGCCTGCCACATGAGGATTGCTGTGAGCGGAGTGTCACTGGGTTTGCCGGAGATCAAACTGAGCCTCATACCCGGATTTGGCGGCACCCAACGATTGTCGAGGGTTGTGGGAGCATCCAAGGCGGCGGAAATGATTCTGACGGGAGAGAGTGTCACGGCCGAGGACGCACTCAAGATCGGCCTGGTGAGTCGGGTCGTCCATAGCCATGAATTGATGACACAAACGGAAGCCATCGTCGGGATGATCGCCGCACGGGAAACGGTTGCAGTTCAGGCTGTGTTACACGCCATACGGGGAGGGCTCGACATTCCACTCTCCGAAGGCCTTGTGAGAGAAGCCGAATTATTCGGTCACCTGTGTGCGACGCCTGAGAAGCGCAAGGCCCTTCAGGCGTTTATCGAGAAGCGACAGGCGAAAATGTCGGCAACTCAAGCGTAAGTGCGTTGTGTAACGACACGCGCGGTGGAGGGGTGTCCGAATGCTTGCGGAGCGCCTCGCTCGATATTGCCACTCGTTAACCTTTAAAGATCTCCCGGAGACCGTCGTCCATGAGGTCAAACGACGGGTGCTCGACAGCTTAGGCTGCGCCCTCGGTGCCTGGAATGCACCGCCCTGCCGCTTCGCCCGTCAACTTGCCCAACGAGTTACGATCGCGAGAGGTGCGACCCTCTGGGGAACCGGTCACAAAACCCTTCCAGAGCTGGCCACGTTTGCCAATGGAGGGCTGGTGAGGTATTTCGATTTCAACGATACCTACCTGGCCAAGGAACCGGCGCATCCTTCCGACAACATCCCTGCCGTCCTTGCCGTCGCCGAATCGACGGGTGCATCCGGAAAACGCGTTATTCAAGCGATCGCGCTGGCCTATGAGGTGCAGTGTCGATTGTGCGATGCCGCGGCGTTGCGTCCTCGCGGCTGGGATCATGTGACCTACGGTCCGTTTTCTTCAGCCCTCGCGGCGGCCAATATCATGAAGCTTTCGGAAACCAAGACCCGGCATGCCGTCAATCTCGCCGGTGTTGCCAATGTCGCCCTGCGACAGACTCGAGTTGGAGATCTGTCGATGTGGAAGGCGTGCGCCTTCTCGAACGCGGCCCGTAACGGGGTGTTCGCTGCCATGTTGGCGCAGCTGGGGATGACGGGACCCGCTCCGATATTTGAGGGTGAAAAAGGCTTTATGAAACTCGTCTCGGGACCGCTCGAGGTTGCGCCATTCGGCAGTGAATCGGATCAGGTACCCAAGATGGACGGGAGCCACGCACCGGCGTTCAAGATTCTGGAGACCTATATCAAACACTATCCGGTGGAATATCACGCGCAGACAGCAGTGGAAGCGGCATTGGAACTTCGAGCCGAAGTGAGGCAAGCTGAAGGGGCTGACGCCATTCACCACCTATCCGAGATCGAGATCGGCAGCTATGAGGTGGCCATCGAAATCATCGGACGAGAGCCGGAAAAATGGCAGCCGACCACGAGGGAAACCGCTGATCACAGTTTTCCCTATTGCGTCGCCGTCGCCTTGCTGGACGGACAGGTCACCCTGCAATCGTTCAGTCCACAACGATTACGAGACTCGGTGGTACGTGAATTGATGAAGAAGGTCCGGGTCGTGCGCGAGGCCGACTTCGTGGACCGCTACCCCGCAGCCATGCCGACCCGTATCACCGTGAGAACCCGAGAGGGCAAGACCTATACGAAACAGAAGGACCTGCCGTTGGGCCATCCCGGCAATCCGATGTCGGATCAGGAACTTGAAGACAAAGTCAGGCGGTTGGTGGCCCGGCGGCTGGGCCGCGCCCGCACGGAGGATCTGATCCGGCTCGTGTGGAGGCTGGAGCAGATGAAAGATATCGGCACGCTGATGCCACTGCTAAGGATGAGCGCATGAACACGATGAAACCTGACCAACAGACGAATGCCTCTCGCTTGCGAGAACTGCTGGACACGAGGACGATCAGCATTCCGGGAGCCTTCAATGCGCTGATCGCCATGCAGATCGAGCAGGCCGGCTATGAGGCGGTATATGTTTCCGGGGCAGCCTTGTCCGCCTGCCGCGGAGTCCCGGACATCGGGCTCCTTACACTGGCCGACGTGGCAGACGAGGCGGGCAGAATTGCGCGATCGGTCTCCATCCCCACGATCGTTGATGCAGACACCGGATACGGCGGTCCTTCGGCAGTTCGTGAGGCGGTGAGGACATTCGAAGAGATCGGCCTTGCTGGCATGCAAATCGAGGATCAAGAACCAGCCAAGAAGTGCGGCCATCTTGCGGGAAAACGGCTCATACCACTCAGTGAAATGGCGTCGAAGATTGAGGCCGCGGTGCGAGCTAAGACAGACCGGGATTTCATGATCATCGCCCGCACCGACGCACGCGCGGTGGAGGGGATCGAGGGCGCTGTACAGCGGGCCAAAGCCTATGCTGAAACCGGAGCCGACGCGCTCTTTCCCGAGGCCTTGGAGTCGGCCGACGAATTTCAACGGTTTGCGCGGGACATACGAGAGGCAGGTGTCACGGTGCCGTTGGTGGCCAACATGACCGAGTTCGGAAAAACTCCGCTGCTGAGCTGCACGGAATTTGCGTCCCTGGGCTATCGCGGCGTGCTGTTCCCCGTCACGGCGTTACGGACGGCATTGCGGGCCATCGAAGCGCTGCTCGCCGAATTAAAGCTCTTCGGTACGCAGCGGGATTGGCTGCATCACATGATGACGCGGAAAGAACTGTACAGACTGCTCCGTTATCCGGAATCTCTCGACTCACAAGCGGAGGATGTATGGGTACGGCCATGAGCGAATCTCCCGCACACGATACAGGGCATCATTCCTATAGTCCTGGCCTCGAAGGCGTGATCGCTGGAGAATCGGCGCTGTGCCTCGTGGACGAGGGGGAATCCGGCCTCCTCTATCGCGGCTACGGAATCGCCGATTTGGCGGAGCACAGCACCTTTGAAGAGGTGGCGTATCTTCTCCTCTTCGGCCATCTTCCGACTCCTCAGGAGCTGAAGGCCTTCGCAGTGCAAATGACGGAACAATCATTGTTGCCTCGTCCGGTCGAGGCGTTTCTCGACGTCGTCCCAAAAGGCTCGCATCCGATGGATGTGCTGAGAACCGGCATGTCGATCCTCGGGATGACCGATCCGGAGGCGGGCGACATTTCCGCGGAAGCGAATATCCGTAAATCCGTTCGCTTGCTGGCGCAGATCCCCTTATTGATTTCAGCGGCGGATCGATTCGGCCGTGGAACTCCGCTGCTTCCTCGACACCCTGATCTCAGCTTCGCGGAAAACCTGCTCTATCTGTTGACAGGCCAGAAGGGGGACGATCGGGCGAAGGCCATGGCTCGTGTCCTCGACGTCTCTCTCATCCTGTATGCCGAGCATGAATT
This sequence comes from Nitrospira sp., assembly GCA_035719945.1. GTDB lineage: Bacteria > Nitrospirota > Nitrospiria > Nitrospirales > Nitrospiraceae > Nitrospira_C. Next base: position 3,115 of record DASTFK010000076.1, on the reverse strand, counting down.
CAATGCCTCTACGTTTTCGGCCCGCGTGACCGCTTCGACCATGACGGATCTCCACTCGGCGATTACGTCGGCAATCGGTACGCTCAAGGGACCGCTGCATGGCGGAGCCAACGAAGCCGTGGCGCAGATGTTTCTTGAAATCGGGAGCCCTGTAAAGGCTGAACGATGGGTGCGAGAGTCGCTCGCGAGCAAGCGCCGGATCATGGGTTTCGGTCACCGTGTGCTCAAGAACGGGGATGCACGCTCCGCCATCATCCAGCGTCATGCGGCAACCTTGAGCCAAATCTGCGGCGACCATCGTTGGTACGAGATTGCCACCACGGTGGAGCAGGTGATGCGGGATGCCAAGGGTATGTACCCCAACCTGGATTTCTATACGGCAGCGGCCTATCTCTTGATGGCGATTCCGCGCACGCTGTACACCCCGGTATTTGTCTGTTCGCGCATTACCGGATGGTGCGCGCATGTCATCGAACAGCAGAGCCACAACCGCCTCATGAGGCCGCGTGCATTGTACACAGGACCCTCCAAGAGGGCGTATGTCCCGGTTGATCGCCGTACCTGACCATATCGCGCAGGCGAGGAGGATCGAAGGATGCATCCCGCCCTTGTCGTGGGCTTCCTTCGCCGATTTCTTCACCTCACGCGTCTATGATCGTACGTTGATTCACCGACCATTTTTGACCTATTGCGATGACGACTCTTCTTCTCAGTACACCTATACCTATGCGCAGTTCGGTACGGTCGTCCAAGAGGCGGCCGCGTTTCTCCATCATCATGTCGGCCTCCGGCGAGGAGACCGCTTGGCGACGGTGCTGTTCAACCATGACGTGACCGTCATCCTGTATTTTGCCGCCTGGCTGTCAGGATGCACCGTCGTTCCGATCAATGTGGAAGAAGCCCAGCACAAGAAGCGTTTTATTCTGGAGCATTCGGAGGCCGCCGCCGTCTGTTGCTGGTACAGTGATGTGGAGGAACTGAAGGAACTTCAATGCGATCTCCCCTCGCTACGACAGGTGATTGCCGTTAGTAAGGAGGGGCTGCTCAACACGAGCGAGCCCGGTGGCAAAAAGGTGCAATCCCCTTCGTTCGCTTCCGGGTCGTTATCGCGCGTTGGCTCATTGGACGACGAAGCCCTTATCGTCTATACGTCTGGGACGACCGGCCCGCCAAAAGGGGTGGTGCTGACGGTCGCCAATCTTCTGACCGACGCAGACGCGATCGCCGACTGGCACGGGTTCGGGGTCAACGACCGTCTGATGTGCGTGCTTCCCATTCATCATGTGAATGGAACAGTGGTGACACTGATCACGCCGTTCTACTTCAAGGGAAGTGTGGTGCTCAATCGCAAGTTCAGAAGCGGTTCTTTTTGGCGAAGACTATCTGAAGAACGCATCACCTGCGTGAGCGTTGTACCCACACTGCTGGAGTTTCTCCTGGACGCAAACGACGACATAACCGCGTATCAATTGCAGGACTTCGCGGGCTTCATCTGCGGCGCCGGACCTCTGCTCAAAGACACGGCGGCACGATTTGAGGACAGGTTCCGTTTTCCGATCCGCCATGGCTACGGCTTATCGGAAACGACCTGTTATTCCTGCTTTCTCCCGAACGACTTGCCGTCCCATGAGCATCGCCACTGGATCAGGGACTTTGAGTTTCCCTCCATCGGTGTGCCCCTTCGGCACAATGAAATGGCAATCCTCGACCAGGAAGGTCAGCAGCTTCCGGAACTATCGCGAGGAGAGATTTGTATCCGGGGAGGGACCGTCTGCGCCGGCTACTACAAACGTGATGACGCGAATGATGACGCGTTCCAATGGGGCTGGTTTCGCTCAGGCGACGAAGGCTTTTACGTGCGAGACGGACAGGGGAGGCCGTTTTTCTTCATTTCCGGGCGGCTAAAAGAATTGATCATTCGAGGCGGCGTCAATATCTCTCCTCTTGAGATCGACGAAGCCTTAAAAACGCATCCGGACGTCCGGTTCGCCATGGCCGTTCCTTTCGATCACCGCTATTACGGGGAGGAAATCGCCGGCTATGTCGTGCCGCGAGACGGCGTTCCTGTGCCGACGGAAATCGAGTTGCTGGAGCATTGCCGTCGCCTGTTGCCGTTTTCCAAATGTCCAAAGGTCATTCTGTTCGGTCACGATGTTCCTTATACCTCGACCGGCAAGCCGAAACGGCTGGAATTGAAAACGCATCTTGCGTCCAGCCTTGCTGCCTATCGCGATCACCAGTTCAAGGAGTAGGAATTGACGTATCGGGAGTAGCTCTCGGAGGAGCCGCCATGTCGGAACACAAAGTTGGGCTGGAATGGAAGAGAGAATCGGAACGGTTCACGTATGACACGTACAATCGAGACCACGTCGTAACATTTGAAGGCGGCGCGTGTGTTCCTGTATCTGCCGCGCCTGCGTACCGTGGTAATCCCGCACTCGTCAATCCGGAGGAAGGGCTTGTCGCAGCGTTATCCAGCTGTCACATGCTCACGTTTTTGGCAGTCGCGGCGAAGAAGCGCTTTATCGTGGACCGCTACAGTGATCACGCCGTGGGATTTCTTGAAAAAAACCAAAACGGCAGGCTGGCCATTACCCGCGTCGTTCTACACCCTCAGGTCGAATTCAGTGGTCCGACGCTGCCGAATCCAACAGAGATTGCCGAGTTACATGAACTGGCGCACAGCGGATGCTTTATCGCCAATTCTGTCACCACCGTAGTCACGATCGAAGCCGGCCCCTAGTTCCAGCAGAAGTCTTTGCTCTCGCACACCGCCGCCTGCTATTCTGCTCCATCCTGAAGGGAGACCTATTCCGTGACTGGCGGGATGTGTTACGACACTTTAAGTATTTCTGCTTCATTCTACGGTCTTCACCGCCCTGTCGTTCTAGCTCACGTACTCGATCCAACGGCGCACCTCACCGTGGAAAACACATCATGTCGAGGATCCCAGTCTCGTTGACTCTTGCCAGTGTCCTTTGGGGTTGTCTGGCCGCCGGGTGCGGATACACCGCTAAACCCGATCTCGTCCAGCAACAATCGATCGAGGCGGTTGTCGCGCACTTCATCCAGACACATCCGGAAATCATCGAACAATCGTTGCAATCCTTGGAGA
>DASTFK010000075.1:0-6211 GCA_035719945.1 Nitrospira sp. | reverse complement strand
GTCCTTGTGTTTGATGTGCAGCGTGATGGCCTGGCCGTTGATGTTCTCGACGGCCGGCATGTAGATCGGCGTCGGCTGAGAACCGGCGCCCAACGTGATCGCCAGGGGCATGGGTGTGAGCATATGGGCCGCATCGACTTCCTTGTTCACCGCCCAGTCGCGGATCATGGCCCAGCCCGCCGCTCGCTTCACGGATGCGTTCAACCCGTGTTTCTTATAAAACCCTAACGGCTCCGCCATGATGATCGGAGTTCCACAAGTAATGGGGATGAATGCGATACTGACATCCGTCTTCTCCGGCTTCCCCACCGGATCCGCGGCAAATGCCTTCAGTCGGGCCAAGGGGAAGGTCTCCGCGATCAGCGCGCTGAGCGTCGCCGCGCCCAGCCCAACGAGCAATTGGCGCCGCGTCGGTCCGGCTGCCTGAAGCACAGCGGCCGTAACGGCCTGATCGAGCGTCCGCTCGAAATGCCGCTCGGGAGAATTTGACCCTTCCGGCTTTTGATTGCTCATGGCGCGCTCCTTTTTCCCTTGAGCCACATCCCCTGGTTCGAAACACAAAGGCGTCCTCCCCCCGATCGAGAGAAGGACGCCTTTGTCCGTGCACTTGCGGATCTGCAGCGACCCGCGCCGTCTATGTCGAAAAAGTAGAAAGGCGTCCGCCATCCCTTGCAGAATGACGGACGCCTTTGTCCGTTGCCTCTTGAACGCTCAACCAGGCGCCGTTGCCTGGCTCAGCCTTGAAGGGTTTTGTAGCACGCCTCTTCCCCGTTCGTCAACAGTCCTGACGAACTAGATGTCGTAGTACAGGAAGAACTCGTAAGGATGCGGCCTGAGCCGCATCGGATCAACTTCCTTGCTCCGCTTGTAGCCGATCCACGACTCGATCAAATCCTCTGTAAATACGCCGCCTTTCAGGAGGAATTTGTGATCCTTCTCCAGATTGCTGAGCGCTTCATCGAGGCTGCCCGGCATGGTCCGGATTTTGGCCGCTTCCTTGGCCTCCAGATCGTACAGGTCCTTCTCGGCCGGTTCGCCCGGATTGATTTTGTTCTCGATGCCGTCCAGGCCGGCCATCAGCATGGCGGAGAAGGCCAGGTACGGATTGGCGCCCGGATCGGGGAAACGGACCTCGATCCGCTTCGCCTTCGGACTCGGGGAATACATCGGAATCCGGATGCCGGCGGACCGGTTGCGGCTGGAGTAGGCCAGCAGCACGGGGGCTTCGAAACCCGGCGTGAGCCGCTTGTAGGAGTTCGTGGTCGGGTTGGTGATCGCCGCCAACGCCGGCGCATGCTTGAGGATGCCGCCGATGTAGTGCAGGCACATCTGCGAGACTCCCGCGTATTCCTTCCCCGCAAAGAGCGGCTTCCCCTCTTTCCAGATGCTCTGGTGCGTATGCATCCCGCTGCCGTTGTCGCCGAAGATCGGCTTCGGCATGAAGGTGACTGTCTTGCCGTGCCGGCGCGCGACGTTCTTGACGATGTACTTGTACATCATCATTTTGTCGGCCGTGCGCACCAGTGAGTCGAACCGGATGTCGATCTCCGCTTGGCCGGCGGTGGCCACTTCATGGTGATGTTTCTCCACGGCGATGCCCACCTTCTCCATCTCCAGGATCATCTCGCTCCGGATATCCTGTTGCGTATCAGTAGGCGGCACCGGGAAGTAGCCTTCCTTGTGGCGGATCTTTCCGCCCAGGTTGACGCCGTCCTGGCCCATGTTCCACACGCCTTCGTCGGAATCGATGTGGTAATACCCGCTATGGCTCGTCTGGTCGTACCGCGCGTGATCAAAAATGAAGAATTCGGCTTCGGGCCCCCAGTACGATGTGTCCCCGAGCTTGGTGCTCTGGAGATATTTTTCCGCCTTCTGCGCGATGTAACGCGGATCACGCTCATAGGTCTCGCGCGAGATCGGATCGACCACGTTGCCGATCAGGCTGAGCGTCGGCACGGCCGTGAACGGGTCCAGGCAGGCGGTTGCCGGGTCCGGTACCACGAGCATGTCGCTGTTATTGATCGCTTTCCATCCGCGGATGGACGAACCGTCCAACCCGGAGCCATCCTTGAACAGGTCTTCCGTCAACTCGCTGGCCGGAATCGTGAAATGCTGCCACGTCCCGATCAGATCGACGAACTTCAGGTCCACGACCTGCACCCTGTTCTTTTTTGCAAACTCTAGCGCCTCACGAACGTTCATTCCCTCCTCCTTTCAGAAATCCTGAGAACCCACCGGCCTCACGCCGCTTTGACTTCGAGAAATTTTTCGATCGCCTGTTCAATCCCCGTGCGCACCCGCTCCAACTGCGTATGGTCGCACACCTTTCGTCCTGCTTGATCCGTCACATAGAACACGTCAGCCACTTGATCCAGGCGAGTGGAGATCCTGGCGGCGTGAATCGACAGCCCAAGCTGAAACATTGCGTTGGTGATGACATGGAGCAACCCTTGGCGGTCGTCAGCGAAGACATCGATGATTGTACAGCTGTCCGAGGTTTCATTGTCGATGCGCACCTCGGTCGCCTCCGGCGCCTTCGGCAACGGTTTGGTGAGCTTCAACCGGGCGCCACGCCGAAGCACATCGTCGACGTGCTCCCATCCTTTGAGTACGGCTGCGATGCGATCGCCGACAGTTTGGCGCCGCTCGACCGGCGGCTCTCCTTGATAGTCAGGATCGGTCACCTGAAAGGTGTCGACGATAATTCCGTCCGCCCGGGTGAGAATTTGCGCATCGAGGATCTGCAAGCCGCTGCCCGCCATCACCCCGGCGATTTTCGAGAAAATGCCCGGCGTCAGATCGTCATGCGTAATCACCGAATACTCGCAGACGCCCAATTCTCGATTGAAATCCGTTTCGACGACGACATCCCCCCGGTGAAGCCTCCGCACGGCCGTCAAATGAGCCGCAATGCGGGCCCCGCCTGTGCCGTAGACATACCGCTCGGGGAATTGTTTCAATTGGGCATCGAGCCACGCCTGATCGCTCTCGCCATGACCGGCTTGGCTCATGTGCCGAGAGACGTCTTCCACCACCTTCGACCATCGTTCAGGCGCTCCCTGCTCGTCACGGTCGCCCGACACTTCCGGCATGGTTCTCATATAGAGCTCGATCAGCAATGACTCTTTCCATTTCGTCAGGACGCCAGGTCCCACGGCCGCGATGTCGGCTGCCGTCAACGCGAGCAGCTTCTTGAGGACTTCCGGCGTCCCTACTTCGCGGGCGAAGGGGAGGACCACTTTTTCGTCGTTCGGATCACGACGGAAGGCGGTGTGCGCCATGAGGAGATGCCGGTGCACGAGAAAGCTGAGGGTCCTCGTTTCCTGCTCGTCGAATCCCAGCCGAACGGCGACCTCCTCCGACAACCGCTTTCCGACGTCGCTGTGATCCTCCTCCTGCCCTTTACCCAGGTCATGCATCAGCACCGCTAGGTGGAGGATGTCCTTGCGTTTGATGCCACGGTAGACCTCGCCGAGCACGCCGGGGTCCTGTCCAAGCGCTTCGGCGCGGCCGACGGCCAGAAGGCTGTGCTCATCCACGGTGTACTTATGGTACTGATTGAACTGCATCAGCCCGCGCACGGTGCACATCGCCGGCACGAGCTTCTCCAATAGATGCGCGCGGTGCATGGCCTCCAGGGTGGCGGTTGTGCCGGGCCCCGCGAGGATCCTCAGAAATCCGTTGCTGACTTCCGCGGTGCAGTAGGCGTCGGCCGGCACCTGATCGACGTGCCTGTGAATGTCCTCGATCAACGGGGGCACGATCGTCAGCTTCTTGGCTCGCGCCAGGTCGAACAGCCGTAACAAGAGCGCCGGGCTGTCAAGCACCTTGTTGCGATGTTCATCCGCAACGGAAAGCAAACTGCCCCGCACCACAAAGTACTCGTCGACTCGAGGAGCCGGCAAAAAGCGGGACAGGCGTTGCCAGAACGGGACGCTGCGGCACCGTTCCACGAATCGCATACAGCGCTCGTGCAATCCCATCGTGTGCTGGTAGTACTGCTGCATGAATTGCTCGACCGCGAGCAAATGCGGTTGATCGTGATAGCCGAAGTGCTGGGCGAGCCAGACCTGCTCGTCGAACGTGAGGATCTCTTGAGGGGCTCCCGCATGGACATGGAGGAGCGCACGCACGCGCCACAGGAATTCCCGTGCCTCCGTCAATGCCAGCAAATCCGCTCGCGACAGGATGCCTCGGTCGGAAAGCTCCCGGATCGTTGGTGCTTGAAAACGAGCCATGCCCGCCCATTGCAGCAAATGGAGGTCCCGCAGACCGCCCTTGCTTTTCTTGACGTTCGGCTCGAGCAGATACACGGTCTCCCCGAATTTCTGATACTCCCGGCGCCGCTCTTCGAGCTTTTGGTCGAGGTACAGATCGCTGTTCTTGGACACGACCTTCCGCCAATACTTGCGATGAAACTCCTGAAAGAGGTCCGCGCTTCCAGCCAGGAACCGCGCTTCCATCATGGACGTCTTCACGGTGGCGTCGGTTTCCGCCAGCTCGATGCTGTCGGCGATGGTCCGGACGCTGTGCCCGACCTGAAATCCGCAATCCCACAGTGGGTGCAGCACCGCACGGATGAGCGATTCCACCGCTTTGCCGGTCCCGGCCTGATACAAAAACATCAGATCGATATCCGATTGTGGCGCCAGCTCACGCCGCCCATAGCCGCCCAAGGCCATCAGACAGCACTGCTGCATGCCGATGGTCGTCATCTCGTCGCCGCCTTGTCGCATGGCTTCGCGATACCGCCCGATGATCAACCCGTCGACGAATTCCGTCATCGCAGCGAGCGTCTCGGCGCCCGAGGCGCCGGCCATCACGCGACGTGCCACGAGCGCGCGATGCTCATCGAGCACCTGGACGATACTGGGCGTGTATGGAAGGGAGGCGGAGGAAGATTCCAGTTCCATGGTCGGTATTACAAGGCGGTCTCTCCGGTTTCTCCGGTGCGGATGCGGACCGCGGCGTTCAAATCACGCACGAAAATCTTGCCGTCGCCGATGCTGCCGGTCTTGGCCGCCCGGGAAATCGTTTCGAGCACACGCGGCACTTGTCCGTCCTGCACGGCCACTTCGATTTTGACCTTCGGGACGAACTCGATCGTATACTCCTGCCCGCGGTACGTTTCCTTGTGACCTTTTTGACGCCCGAATCCCTTGACCTCGGTCACCGTCATGCCTTGCACGCCGATTTCCAACAGCGCGTCCTTCACTTCATCGAGTTTGAACGGCTTGATGATCGCTTCGACCAGCTTCATTGGTGCCCCCTAGAAGGAGTTGGCGTGGCGCGCACATGACAGAAAACGGTGTTGAATGACATTGTCAGCATCACGAATAGGCGCGCTCGTTGTGTTGGGTCAGGTCGAGACCTGTCGCCTCTTCTTCTTGACTGACGCGTAAGCCCATGGCTCCGTCGATGAGTTTCAAAATGGCGTAGCTGCCGAGAAAAGAAAAGGCGGCGGTGGCCACCACGGCAGCGAGTTGCATCGCCAGGTGTCCGTGTGCTGCGAACAATCCGACCCCCAACATGCCGAGCATGCCGCCGACGCCGTGCGTTCCCATCACGTCAAGCGTGTCATCATAGCCGATCTTCCCCTTCCAAACAATTGCCATATATGAGCAAATTCCTGCGGCCATTCCCAGCACAACACCAGCCAACGGGCTGATGAAGCCGGCTGCGGCCGTTGACGTGGCCAAGCCGGCCACCGCGCCGCTCGCGATGCCGAGCACCGTCGGTTTTCCACGGTGTTTCCACTCCGCCACCATCCAGGCCAGGGCGGCAGAGACCGCCGTGAGATGGGTCACGGTGACCGCATTTACAGCCACGGCATTCGCGCCCCGCGCGCTACCCCCGTTGAATCCGAACCAGCCCAGCCACAGCATGCCCGCGCCCAATAAGATGAACGGCAGATTATGCGGCGCCATATAATCGGTGCGCCAGCCGCGTCGCTTTCCAATGGCGATCGCGCAGGCCATCGCGCTGAACCCGGCAGTGATATGCACCACCGCACCCCCGGCAAAATCCATCGCACCGAGTCTCGCCAGCCAGCCGTTTCCCCACATCCAATGGGCAATGGGCGTATAGACGAATACCGACCATAGCCCGGCAAACAGCAGCATGGCGCCGAACTTGATGCGTTCGGCAAACGCCCCGGCAATCAACGCAGGTGTGAAGGCGGCGAACATCAGTTGGAACAGCATAAACGCCT
>DASTFK010000074.1:0-3263 GCA_035719945.1 Nitrospira sp. | reverse complement strand
ATTTTGACCGCCTGCATCTCTGTTGAACAGCGCCCGGCCGTAGGCAACGGTCGGCACAAACCCGTTGACACTGAATCAGTGGGAAAGCAGTCACTTCTTACACCTGGGACTTTTCGATGCACCCGCGTTGATCCGTCCATCGCGTATGGGGATTGGCTTCACAGGTCGCCCGTTCAAGAGCAGTCTCAGCCAGCTCAGTGACTGCGGGATCGTAGACGAAGCTGGTCGAGCTTCCCTTCGCCGTAACGCTCCATTGAGTCGTCGCATCCACGACGTTAATGCTGCGTATCGTGACAGTTGGATCGAAGAGCGTCGTAACACGCGGATGCCCTTCTTTATACCCTGAATACAAGTTGTACAGCGGGTATGAACGACGCTCGACTGTGGCGGCTAAGACTCTATTTGCTCCGGCCATGCGACCAAGGTGTCGAAGCGACTGTTCTATTTCCCTGGCTTGTTGCTCCACGAGGTAGTCCCGGTTGATCGCATCTCCAACAATATCAGAATCGATCACCTGTCCACCTTGTTTCCGTACCCAGTCAACCAGGAGTGGCTCGATTTTTGGCTCGTTAGTCCAAATAAGCACGCGAGCGTTCTCCCAGTTGTGGAGGCACTGAGAAACACAGACTGCATCGGTGATGGGATGTCTTGAACAACCAACGAAAATTAAGAGGTTCAGGAGAATGAACGATGCTTTTTTCATTCCAGCCGAAACTCCGAGGTACTAACTACTATACTCCCCAAGCTGGTGCCGAAACAGCATCTGAAGATGAAAAGGTGTCAGGATCAGGAACCGTTTTGCGGTGCGTGGCGGAGCATCTTTCATTGGTTAAATGATTCGCTCATACTCCTCCGTCATGGCCGACCACGAAATCGATGCCATCCGTGCACTCCTGCTGACCAAACCCCGACCAGATGGACTGGGCGAGCGGCGCAAACGCCTAGACGACTTAGGAGCGCTGTATAAGATCACCACTGACGTGCACATCGAGTCTGTCGAGGCGAACGGCGTCAGAGCGGAATGGTCCTCGACCCCACATGCCGACCCTGCATGCGCGATCCTATTTTTGCATGGTGGTGGTTACGTGTCTGGTTCGCTCGCGAGTCACCGGCCATTGGCGACGGAGATCGGTCGAGTGTGCAGAACTCGCACGCTCGCCCTGGGATACCGGCTGGCGCCCGAGCATCCATTCCCGGCGGCACTCGATGACGCACTAGCCGGCTATCGCTTCCTCCTGTCGTGTGGCATCAACCCGCGCCAGATCGCGGTGGCGGGTGACAGTGCCGGAGGCGGACTGACCGTGGCACTGATGGTCTCCGCCCGCGATGCGGGCCTGCCGCAGCCAGCTTGCGGCTGGTGTATCTCGCCGTGGGTAGATCTGGAATGTCTTGGCGAAAGCATGAACAACAAATCCGAGATTGACCCGTTGATTCAAAAAGCCTATCTGAAGGAGCTGGCCGCAGCCTATCTCAATGGGGCTAATCCGCGCTCGGCGCTGGCCGCGCCAATGTACGCAAATCTCAAGGGCTTGGCGCCTCTCCTGATCCAAGTGGGATCGGCGGAGACACTCCTCGACGACGCCATTCGTCTCGCCAATGTCGCTGGGAACGCTGACGTGGCGGTCACATTGGAAGTATGGCCCGACATGATCCACGCATGGCCGTTGTTTCATCAGCAAGTCACGGCCGGGCGACATGCGATAGCGCGTGCCGGAACGTTCATCCGCTCTCGGATGTCATGAACGCAGAGGCGAGAAACGTGAACGTTGAACAACCGACTTTAGAATGACCGCGTTGACCATAGTGTCAGTGTGGCTTGACCGACTTTTCACCTACTCTCATACTGAGTTGTCTTCACCGATAAAGGTGCACGAGGACCTCTATGACGATCGCCTCTGATCTCTTGCAGCAGCATTTCCAGACACTCGTGAATGACAACATGCGATGGCAGACGCTCATCGATGATCAGATTGTATGGGAACTCGCTTACGCGGCGGCCATCGGCCACCCAACTAGGCTCTCGGGGCGGGAAGAAGTCGTCCGTCACGTCACCTGGTTCTTGGGAGCGGTGAAGGATTTTCGCTTCTTTGATCTCAAGGTGTTTCCCTTCGCTGATCCTGAAGGAGCCGTAGGTCAAGTCATGGCGGAGGGGGCTATTAAGTCCACTGGCCGAATGTATCAACAGGAATATGTGCTGTTCCTGCGTGCGACCGGTGGCAGGATTATTTCCCTGCGAGAGTATTTTGATCCTACGCGTGCGGCGAAGGCCCTCAAGACGCCCATTCTCGGCCTGGAAGCCTAGTACAGAGCAGCAGTCCGGCCCAGAAAGTCGCGTACCAATCGGACGACTTCGAACGGCTTTTCAATCGCCGCAAGCTGGCTGGTCTCGTCAACAATTTTGAACTCTGCGCCGGGAATCTGTGCGGCGATAAAATCAACTTGAGCCGGCGTGACAACAGGATCCTGCCGTCCGGCAAGGACAAGCGTCCGAGTCCTAATCCTATGAAGCTCACTGCTCACATCTGATCGATTGAAGGCGGCAAGCGCCGCGTTAAACATGCCATGGCCGTCTGCTATGCTCACGAGCTCGTTTCTACATTTTGCGATCAGTTCAGGTCTGGATTGATAGGTCGAGGGCGCGAACAACAACTTCATTGCCGGGTCGGCAATGTCCTGGCGATGTCCGTCCCGAAACATTTTCCAGAGGTGGAGGGTCGACGCTTTCATTGTTGACGGATCAGATCGTGCGCTCGTTGCCATGAGCACGAGCGAATCCAACGCGTCGGGATGCGCAAGCGCCACGCGCATGCCGATCATTCCACCGATCCCACATCCGAACCACGCGACCCTTCCTAGTCCCAGTTCTTGCAGCAACCCATAATAATCTTCCGCCATCTCCTCGAGTGTCATGGCCTCCCGGTATCCGCTCAGACCATGGCCATGGAGATCTACCGTCAGAAGGCGGGCATCTCTCGCGATTTCTGTCAGCAGCTCGGCGAACGTGTCCGGTCCCCACATCAGCGGATGGGCGAACACGATCGTCGGTTTGTCCCGATCCCCGGATTCTTGATAATGAATTCCAATCCCGTTGATCTGCACAACCGGCATACGCTTCTCCCAGGTGGAAACCAGCAACTGCTTGTACGGTGGCTCGCACACGACACTACTGGGAAGGCGGCTCTCGATTCAAGTCATCCGAGTTCTCTCCCCTCCCTCTACCTTCTCGCCAATCGCCATAGACCCGCCGAGCTCTTGAAAGTAGA
>DASTFK010000073.1:0-3848 GCA_035719945.1 Nitrospira sp. | reverse complement strand
GATTGGGTAACCACTCAAAGCAACGGAGCGGGGACGAGCGAAGCATTGCTTGCCCTGGTGGCAGACGACATGGCGACTCACGCCAAACGGCTCACCCGGCATCGCATCACGCTAGGGTTACGACGGGCAAGCGAACCGGTGACGATGGCGCCTGTAGGGGAAAATCTCTTGATCGCCGGCACGTCCGGCAGCGGAAAATCGACCTTGGCACACGCCATCCTCGAACAGTTGATTGACCAGGGCTATCAGACCTGCGTGATTGATCCCGAGGGGGATTATCCCTCGATGGAAAAAATGATCATATTTGGGAATGCGCAGCGGGGTCCGACGGTGGTCGAAGTGGTGACTGCCCTGGATAATCCCAAGGCGCAGGTCATTGTCAACTTGGTGGGGCTTCCCCTGGAGGACCGTCCGGCCTTCTTGCTGGAGCTGCTGCCCAAACTACAAGAGAGGCGTGCGCACACAGGGCGGCCGCATCGCGTTCTGTTGGATGAAGCACATCATCTCCTGCCGAAAAGCTGGCGCGCGACGCCGGAATCTCTCGTGCCTCTTCAAAACACGGTCTTCGTCACCGTTCACCCTGATCGACTCGCGCCCCAAGTGCTCGATTCCGTCGATCTGGCCGTCGCCCTGGGCCATGAGCCGGTCTCGACGTTACAGTCTCTGGCTCTGGCGGAGGATCATCGTTCTCGCCGGATCACCGCTGCACGTGTGGACGAGTTGAAGCCAGGCGAAGCCCTCTTCTGGCGAAGAGCCGAAGATCTGCCGCCCGAGCGACTGCTCATGGCGGTGCCACGTGCTGAGCGACAGCGACACCGTCGAAAATATGCGGAAGGGGAGCTGCCTCCTGAGCGCAGTTTCTATTTTCGAGGTCCCGACGGAAAGCTCAACCTCCGTGCGCAGAACCTCATCATGTTCCGTCAGCTCGCGGATGGCATCGACGATGAAACCTGGCTCCATCACCTACGACAGGGTGACTATTCTCGATGGATGAAAATGGCCATCAAGGATCCTTCATTAGCGGAGATCGTCCATGAGGTGGAGGACATGCCGGAACTTTCCGCGCAGGACAGCCGACAACGCGTGGCCACTGCGATTCAGGAGCGTTATACCCTGCCGGTCACCGGAGTCTGATGCCGTGCAGAAAGGAAGACACATGCGCGTACTGCTAATCTTACTGCTTGGATGGTCTGCACTGATGTTTGGCGCTTGTGCGGAGGAGCAGGGCAAAAGTTATTGGCTGCGTCACGCGTCCGTTACACTCTCGCAGGCAGCAGATATTGCAGAAACGAACGGACCGGGTCGAGCCGTGGGAGCCGAATTGGGTCACTCAGGGAACCGGGTGTTTTATGACGTCGAAATTATTGATACCGTGAATGAGTCACGTCGCCTTCGTGTTGACGCGGAGAGCGGCAAAATCGTCAAGCGGAATGATTGAAATTCCTCCACTGGTTCCGAGCACCGCATTATGTGATCTCATCAATCCGTTCCAATCTCTGAGTTTCACGCTCGACATGCGCGCGGTTCACCATCCCTAGCGTCTGCTCGTTTGAATCTGACAGCTCAAGCAACGCCCTGGCTCATTCCCACCGCCCATCCCGCAAACACGGCGCTCCATCTGATCTTCGGATTGGGCAGTGGCGCTGCGGCCTACCCTATGCTGCGAAGGCTTGATAGGCGGCGTGAGATTGGTCGCGGACATGAAGTGCTGGTTTTGGCAGACCACACACCGCGGACCGGATCGTGTTGAGCAGGTCGGAGCGGTCGAACGGTTTCTCGAGGATAGCATAGGCTGGTTCAAGCAAACCGTGAGCCGTCTGTCCCGTCAACAGCACGTCGCTGGTCGCCAAAATGACCGGCAGATCGGGCCACATGGCTTGCGCGAGGTCCAAGAGTTCCAGCCCGTCCATTTTGGGCATGTGATAGTCGGTCAACAGCACATCATAGCGCCGCCTCTTGAGTGAGTCGATAGCCTCAAGCCCGTCGCACGCTTCGTAGACGTTGTACCCGGCTTCGCTCAACATTATGCAAATGAGCGTCCGAACAGCATCGTCGTCCTCGGCGACGAGCACTCGCATTCCGTAACCGTCCATTGCAGAACCTCCTTGCAGTGTCAGGGTCATTCGAAATGGGGTAGCAAGGTCCGGACCTTGAAGCGGCGGGAAACCAAGCGAACTTGGGTGGGGTTTCCGCATGCGGACCCGGGGAAAGACCCCTGTGAACAGGACGCTCTGTCCAGGGGAGGACAAGTTGTCCTTGTCAGCAGGGAAAACCGAAATATCGGAGTTTTCTGAGCAGCGTCTTGCGATGGATACCTAGAATCGCCGCCGCCCTTCCGAGATCCTGGTTATGCGCTTCGAGCACGCGGAGGATGTGGTCTTTCTCCAGTTCGGCCAGCGTCACCCAGCCTCGTGCTTGGGCGGCGGCCTGCACGGTGGCACTTTGAATGCTTTGCGGCAGGTCCTCAGGGAAGATCACAGGGTGTGGCGTCAGTGCCAGGGCGCGTTCGATCGCATGCTCCAGTTCGCGAATGTTCCCCGGCCACCAGTACCGGTTCAGCAATGCCATGGCCTCAGGCGAGATCCCGTTCACCGGCGGTGATTTTTTCCCACCGTACATCTGGATGAAATATTGGGTCAAGAGCGGAATATCTTCGGCGCGTTCGCGGAGCGGAGGAATGATGATGGTCACGACATTCAACCGGTAATACAAATCTTCACGGAACGTCCCCGCCTTGACCAACTGTTCCAAATCCTTCTTCGAGGCGGCCACGATACGGACGTCGATGGTCATGGGGCTCGTACTGCCGACCCTCCTGATCTCCCGTTCCTGGATCACCCGTAGGAGCTTGCCCTGCAGCACAGGCGAGAGGTCGGCAACCTCGTCGAGGAAACACGTGCCCAGATGGGCTTTTTCCAGCAAGCCTTTTTTCGACGCCACTGCACCGGTGAAGGAGCCGCGCTCGTGCCCGAACAACTCTGATTCCAGCAGCGTTTCCGCGAGAGAGCCACCATCGACGGCCACAAAAGGACCGGCGCTCCTCCCGCTGTTGGCATGAATCGCCCGGGCGATCAGCTCCTTCCCTGTGCCGCTTTCGCCTTGAAGGAGGACCGTGCTTTCCGTGTTCGCCACGCGCGCAATCGACTTATAGACGGACACAATGCCAGGGCTGCTGCCGACCAGATTGTCGAAGCGGTAGCGGTGTTTGAGCTGTTCTTTCAGCGCCTGGTTTTGTCGCGAAAGATTCTTGTGTTCCAGAGCCCGCCTGACTACCAGCCGGATGTCGTCAACGATGAAGGGTTTGCTCAGGTAGTCGAATGCGCCGGACCGGAGGCCATCCACGGCGGTTTTGAGCGAGCCGTAGGCGGTCATCAGGATGACCGGCACGTCCTGGTGCCGAACCCGGAGTTCGGCCAGAAGCCCCATGCCATCCAGATCCGGCATGTGGATGTCGGAAATCACCAGATCGGGAGGACGGCTGCCGATTTGATCGAGCGCGGTCTTGCCGTCGGCCGCGGAGTCCACGCTGTAGCCTTCCTTCGAGAGGATTTCCCGAAGCAGCGTCACCGTTTCTTCGTCGTCATCGACGACCAGTATATGAGCGGGATCGTCCATTAATGTGTTCCTTTGTCGGCTGCAGCCACGCGTTCTGCTGCAGGCAATTGAATGGTAAAGGTCGTTCCTTTGCCGGGCTCGCTGTCGACGGTGATCCGCCCGTCGTGAGCCCGCACGGTTTCCTGCACGATGGCCAACCCGAGGCCCGTCCCGCGTCCGGCCTGTTTGGTGGTGAAAAAGGGTTGGAAAATCTGTGCCGAGTGATCCGGTTTGATTCCATGTCCGGTATCGGC
>DASTFK010000072.1:0-2807 GCA_035719945.1 Nitrospira sp. | reverse complement strand
GATCGGCTGGCGCTCATTAAACGATTCCGATGTCGATCAGGTGGGGTCGGTGGAGTTCGAACCGGTCGGCGACGGCCGGACGACGCGCTTGACCGTGACCTTGCAATACGCGCCGATCGCCGGTCGCCTCGGAGCGGCCGTGTCCAAGTTCCTCGGCCAGGATCCAGACTTCAAAATTGCCGACGATTTGCAGCGGTTCAAGGAATCCATGGAAGCCGGGAACGCCGTGAGATGAACCTTAACGTTTCTGGGAATCTCCCTCTCGCTACTGATGAGATGACATGGCCCGGCCACTGAGCACACTGCGCCCGGAACCGTTGCGGCCGGACGATCATGTCATTGGACCTGATTCGGCGTCGGTGACCGTCATCGAGTATTGCGATTTCGAGTGCCCGTTCTGTGGCCAGGCGTTCGTCAGGACCAAGCGGCTCCGCGAGCGATTCGAACATCAATTGCGCTTGGTCTACCGACATTTTCCACTCATCGATAGGCATCCGTTTGCCCAACATGCCGCCGAGGCCTCGGAGGCCGCTGCCCAGCAGGGCCGGTTCTGGGTGATGCATGACCTGTTATTTGAGCACCAAGAGGACTTGGAAGCGGAGGATCTCTACCGGTACGCCGAGGCAGCCGGCTTGGATCTTCCGTGGTTCAAGGCAGACCTGCATGGCCGGGTGCATACCTCCCGAGTGCTTTTCGACGTGAGGTCAGGACGGCGAAGCGGCGTGACCGGCACCCCGAGCTTTTTCCTGAACGACGCGTGGTTGGAAGACGACGATCGGTTGGAAGACATGATCGGACGCGCTGCATAGCGGAGTATGAAGCAAAACTGAAGGTCTTCGCGGGTTGCGGCGTGGGACTAGAGAATGTTCCAGTGTCCAGACACTGCATTCGGAATTACTCTGACCTGAACTGAGGCAGGAAGAGGCAGTAACAGATGACACGGGCGAAGGGATCAAGCAGGCGCAAGCGAGCGAGATCCGACCCACCGGCGCCAGCGCGCGAAGAGAAAGTCGTCATTGACACCGATCGTCTGCTTGAGGAGGTCGAGGAGGCAAATGCACATATCGCCAATCCCGCAGAACGGGAGCAGGTGATCCCGAGCCGTCCCTGTGAAGAGTCAGGCACCCATCAGCACGATTGAGATAGCGCGACACGGGCTCATTCCTATTCTCGGATTCCATATACATGCTTGGGATTAATGCCGTATTTCACCATCCGGCCGGCTGGTTCAGCTCGAGGGAGAAGAGGAGGTGACTATGCCTGAAGATCGAAAGCCAGAAAAGAAAGAGATCGACGCCAACGACGTGATCCGTGAATACGTGGAGTCCGACGAAACTGACGACGAAGTCAATCAAACGAATATGGAATGGTTCGAGCAAGCGAAACAGGACACGACCATACCGCCGGACGCCGTGCTCACCGGTGGCGACATCGATGCCGATTGGGATAACGCGGCAGTGGGGGAGGAGACCGTCGGCGGGACGACCCCGACACCGGATCTGGATATTGTCGATGAAATCGGCCGGGCAGTGGGCGTCGACTATGAGGATGCGGAACCTCTGCACACGACCGAGAAACTTGAACGGCGCGACGAGCAGCGGTGGGAACTGCATCCTGCTTCCTCTGAGGACTTCACCGAGCGTAATCAAAGTTATGACAAGCCGGTGACTCCACCGAAGACAGCGTCCCGCTCGAAGCGCCCTCCTTCTTCCGCCAAGCGGGGGAAGCGCAAAGCCGCCTGATTTTCGTTCAAACGCGGCTCCGGTTGGTGGGAATTAACCTTACGGGAGACAAGCTGTCCCGGCACGGACAGCTTGCCATGATGCCAGCACAGACCCTGATCCTTCTTCGCATGACGGCCACGCCTTCGCCGAGGCATACCCCTTGCTGATTTATTCAGGATTCAGATGGAGGGAGGATACCATGTCCCATGTTTACATGAGATTCATCACAGTCCTCGGCCTGCTGGCGATCGCAGGCTCTCCGGCGTTGGCCGCCGAGTCTCCGTCCGAAACTCAGCTCGAACGCTTGATGGAGACGGCGTCGCAAACGCCCGACCGACCAGACCATGACTATGCCACGAACAGCTTGCAAGCGCTCTTGCGCCAGAGTCAGGATCTGAAGCTCTCCAAAGAACAAACGGACAAGATCAAGACGATCACGGAACAGTATGAACGGACCAGGCGCGATCGTGAGATGGCCTATAAACGCAGCGAGATGGACGCGCTGAAACTCATTCACGACAGTCGCAGCTCGCTCTTCGCGATTGAAAATGCCGTGCAGAAGTCGGATCAGGAACACAGCAGGCTTCGGATGGCGGGCATCAGGGCGTTGCGCGAAGCCAGGGACGTCTTACGGCCTGATCAATATAGTCAATGGCGCCAGGGCCATGCGGCACAACAGATGGCGCAGGGGGCGCCTCGGCAGGAACGGGGTGAGCAGTATGACAGCGAATCGGGCGATGCCGGGCGGATCGCACCACACTGATGTCGGACACAACCCTCTCAAAGGGTGGAAGGAGTCCATCATGCCTCGATCAAAAATGTGGGTGGTCATAGCGGCCCTCGTCGGAATGCTTGCGCCGCCCTTGATGCTGTTCGTCTGGGCGGAGGATGACATGGTTGTCCAGGAGGGAATGGTCGTGTTGATGGAATTCACCATTACGGTGCCAGAATCCCAGCTCGTCATCCCGAAAAATGTCAGCCAGTTCACGCCCGGCCACAACGAGCTCTTGCCCAATCTCGAGAAGGCCATTACAGGCATGAAAAAAGGCCAGGAAAAGCGGGTCGATCTCTCTTCTGAGGATG
>DASTFK010000071.1:0-2692 GCA_035719945.1 Nitrospira sp. | reverse complement strand
GCTCCGCCAGCGCCTGACGAATCGTGGCTTCCTCCCCTTCGGAGACGAAGATCACCTTCCGTCTTGCATAGAACACGTTGGACGGCCTGGTCGAGCCATAGACGATCAGTCGATCGGTCGGCGCGAGGTTGACGCCGGCGGTATAGGACAGCGTTTGTGGCGGCGAGATGAAGTATCTATTGACGCCCGGAACGACTAGTTGAAGAACGATCAGCATCACTAGTGCGATGGATGCGCCGGCCGCCCAGAAGGCGCCGACCCGTCTCTCATCGTGTAAGCCGAAGTAGCCCACAAGTGCCATGCCAATCAGCAACACGGTCGCCGCCAAGTACGGCCCGATTCCTAGACCGATCGTGGTCGCCAGCGGAAATTCTTTGGTGAGTTCCCCCGCAAAGGATGGATACAGCGAAGGCAACGACGCGAACCCGATGGCCAGTACGTAGCCGATTGCCATCATGGTGTGGATCGAGGCGCGTCGGCCCTTGATATCCGGATCGAATAAGCTGCGGTGCCAGTAAGTGGCCGTCAGCAGCGCGGCAGCCGGGAAGAGCGGCCCGATGTAATGCGCAAGCCTGGTGGAGGACACGGTAAAAAAGACCAGGACTCCCAAGACCCAGGCTGCGGCGAACCATTCTAGCTCCATAGACGGCCGCTCGGGAGTTGAAGGTTCGTTTGTCGTTCGGCGTCGTGCCTCCCGCCAACTCCGGTAAGCGTCAAACCACGCAAAGGGCAACCACCCGCTCCAGGGAAAGAATCCCAGCAAGAGGACCGGCACATAGAAGAACACCGTAAAGCTATGCCCTTCCATCGGATTCAGAAAGCGGCCGACCGTATTGGCCTGCGCTGATGCGGCGTACTGCGCTCCATGGATTGACCACATGACGGCATACCAGGGAAGGGCCACGGCGGCGAACAGGACGCTCCCCGCCAGTGGCGAGGCCTCCTCCCAAAACCGACGCCATTGGCGGGTGGCCGTCAAATAGAGCGCAACTGTCACGAGCGGAACGAGAAATCCTACCGGCCCCTTCGCGAGCGTGGCCATCGCCATGCCGAGATAGAACATCCAACGCCACCATCGCTCGTCACTCCGGCCGTGGAACCCCAGCCAAAAACTGAACAGCGACAATGTCGTGAAAAAGATCAGCACGCTGTCGGTCAGTACCATGCGACCGAGGCCGATCATCTGGATGTTGAGGAGCAGCATGAGCGCACCGAAGAGGCCTACGGCCCGTCCGAAGAACCGGCTCAGGAACAGGTATTGAAGCAGAATCAAGCCAAGACCGAACACGGCCGAGGGCAGTCTGGCGGAGAATTCGTCGATGCCGAACCAGCGAAAAGACAGGCTCATCAGCCAATACACAAGGACAGGCTTGGCAAAGCGTGGCTCATAATTGAAGGTGGGACTGATCCAGTCTCCCGTTTCGAGCATCTCGCGGCCTGCTTCGGCATTGCGGCCTTCATCCCGGTCCGTCAGCCCCATCGAGCCTAATCCGACAAACATGAGCAGTACCGCCAACAGGCCGAGGATGGCTAGGTTCATGAAGTGTGGGGAGATGGTCGAATGCGGGCGGTCCATGAACGTAGAGCCTTACTGAGGTTTTCCGACTGAGGCGACAGAACCTGAGGCGGGCTGCGGTCCTTGCCGACGAATCAACATCAGGTTTCGGATATATACCAGGGCTCCGATGCTCTGGCCGGCGATAAAGACAGGGTCTCGGCGGTAGATCGCATAGGCCAACGTGATCAAGCCTCCCACCAAGCTCAAATACCAAAAGGCGATAGGCATCCGGCTTTCCGCTTGTCGTTCCGATACGATCCATTGGATCAGCCAGCGGCCGAAAAACAGCCCTTGCCCGAGAAATCCGATGGCGATCCAGACGGTTTCTGTCGTGGTCATGTTACGAGGCGATGCGTGCAAGGCGAAGAAGACACCGGACGCTCGCTTGTCGCAGTATCTGCGTCATTTATCACGAAACCGATACCTCAAGACCCGCGTTTGCATCCAGCGCACTGCCATGAGGTCATACAGTCCCTTGAACAGCCGATTGCCCACGCCGTATTTGGAGATTCCGTGCGTGCGGGGATGGTGGCGCACCGGCACTTCGGTCACCGTGAATCCATGCATGAGGGCCAGCGCGGGGAAGAACCGGTGCATGCCGATAAACAGCTGCAGCCGTTCGATGACGCACCGCCGGAAGACTTTCAATGAGCAGCCGGTGTCGTGGACGTGGTCACCGGTGACCGCATTGCGCACGGCGTTGGCGACCCGAGACGAGATTTTGCGCATGACCGTGTCATGCCGTTCTGTGCGCCATCCGCAGACGAGGTCGTACTTCCTCGCATAGGGAAGCAAGGTGCCGATGTCTTCCGGATCGTTCTGCAGGTCGCCGTCCATGGTGACGATGAGCGCGCCGCTCGAGCGGTTGAACCCGGCGTCGAAACCTGCAGTTTGTCCATAGTTTCGGTCAAAATGCAGGACGGTCACGGCCGGATGTTCGGCCGCCAACCGGTCCAGTATTTCGCTGCTGCCGTCCGTGCTGCCGTCGTCGACGTAAATGATTTCAAATGGTGACGCCTTCGACTCATCCCGGGTCTGCAACACCTTGAGGAGTTGATCGGTCAAGGCGTGAAGATTGTCTCGTTCATCCTTGATCGGGACGACGACGGAAATCCATGGCTGTGTGGCATGTGT
>DASTFK010000070.1:0-4754 GCA_035719945.1 Nitrospira sp. | reverse complement strand
CGACCGGTTCACGCGTTCGGTCATCGCACGACGGCATTGACACTTCCTCGAGTTGAGCCTCGTCGCAGACCACGTACAGTTCCCCTTGCGGATCAAACCAGAATCGCAGCTTCCCGGCCGTACATTCCGCGTGGATCTCGCTGAGACTGGAGCAGTCGGCGCCCTCCTGCTCGAACACTGAAAAATCGGTTACCCCTCTCATGGTGAGCTTTGCTACTCGTTCCATGTGACGGAGACTGTACCGCATGACCACCGTCACGACCGTATCGGCAAGCACTTCGCGGCCTGATCCTTCATCGAAGAGACGGCGCTTCGACATCTGCACATCAGTGACATAGCCGCCCCGGAATCCGCCCGTATGGCCCAGCAGCCACCGGAGATCCTCCACATCCTTGATAGGCATCTGCATAGAGGGATTGTAGCGCAGGATGACGCGAGAGGCCAGAGAACTACGACTGGTTGGAGCCCCCAAAGGGGTTATGCACATCCCACGCGTTCGCCCCTGAGGATCTTGCCGTTCTGATCCGCAAAAAAATGGAGCTGGCAATTGACGTTCATGCCGTACAGAGGAAGGAGTTCGTAAGCGTCCGCCTGCCCTGGCATGCGATCAATGGCGAAGTCCCATACCATCTGAATCGTGCCATCCTCCATCTGATGGGGATGGAGATTGGGAGGCCCGAGTTCCACGTAGAGGTCGGTGACCTGCCCGCCGACCCATCGCTTAATGACGTCGTCCCAGGTCTGATACGGCCCGGCGACATCGCGCTTCGCCGCGTCCTTGCTTTCCGCCACACAGCCGGAAGCAATGACGGCGGCAATGCAAAGTACGCACAGGTTGAGCGCCAGCATGGTTCGAGGTTGCATCATCAGCTCCTTCCGGTGAGGTTGCAGAGAGCGTCCAAGCGCATGACTGACGCTCCGATCGCATTACGTGAGAGGGTTCACATCCTCGAGCAGGCTTCCGTACACTTTGAAGTCGCCCTCTGAGAAGCAACAAAACAGCACCTCGCGGAGGCCAGTGGGTTTTTCTGCGAACTCGCGAGTGGCGGTGATGGCAATCCTGGCGGCTTCATCGAATGGATAGCCATAGATTCCAGTACTGATGCTCGGGAAAGCCAAGGTCGTAATCCCTTTGTCGTTGGCAAGTGCCAGGGAGCGTCGATAGCAGGCGGCGAGCAACTCCGGTTCACCTCGCTGGCCCCCATGCCACACAGGCCCGACGGTGTGAATGATGTAGCGGGCTGGGAGGCGATATCCCTTCGTCAATTTGGCATCGCCGGTCCGGCAGCCACCGAGTAAACGGCATTCATTCAACAACTCGGGCCCAGCTGCACGATGAATCGCACCGCACACACCACCGCCTGGAAGGAGTGATTCATTCGCGGCATTCACGACGGCATCGACATTCAATGTGGTGATGTCGGCCTGAATCGCTCGAAGCGTGGTGTCCATGCCGCAAGACGCCCTTCACAGTCGGGGGGAGGATAGTGTGATTGCCTGAACGTGTCAATGCAAACGGGCGCATCGGGACGTCCGACTATCCTTGTCCTTGTCCGCCACGTTTCTTGCGTTGATTACCGGCGTAGTCCTGAAGTAGCCTAGAAAGCTTGTTTCGCACGAAGCTTCTTTGCAGAAAGGAGATGTGTCGATTATGGCCGGTTTCCCCATCGAAGTCGCGACCCGCATCAAGACATTGCCGCCCTATTTGTTCGCTGCCATCGATAAGATGAAGCAGGCGGCCATTGCCCGTGGAGTCGATATCATCAATCTCGGTATCGGCGATCCCGATTTGCCGACTCCTGCTCCCATTATCGAGAGCCTTGCCCAAGCCGCAAAAGATCCCAAACACCATCAGTACCCGTCGTATGAAGGCATGCTGTCGTTCCGCAAAGCTGTGGCCGAGTGGTATCAACGGCGATTCGGCGTCAAGCTGGACGCCGTCGACGAAGTACTCACGCTCATCGGTTCCAAGGAAGGCATCGGTCATATTCACCTGGCCTTCGTCGATCCCGGCGATATCGTGCTCGTGCCGAGTCCTGGCTATCCGGTGTACCCGGTCGGCACAAGCTTCTGCGGCGGCGTCTCGCATCTCATGCCGCTCACCAAGGCGAACGGTTTCTTGCCCGACCTCAATGCAATTCCGAAGGAAGTGGCCAGAAAAGCCAAGTTGATGTGGCTGAATTCGCCGAATAATCCCACCTCGGTCGTCATGACGAAAGAGTACTTCAAGCGAGTCGTCACATTCGCGCAGGAACACCAGATCATTGTCTGCCATGATGCGGCCTATTCGGAGATTTATTACGACGGCCAGCGTCCGGCAAGTTTCATGGAAGTCGACGGTGCGAAAGACGTTGGCGTGGAGTTTCATTCCCTGTCAAAGACCTACAACATGACCGGCTGGCGGCTCGGGTTTGCCGTCGGCAACAAAGAGGTGCTTGCCGGGCTCGGCAAGGTGAAAAGCAACCTGGACTCGGGCGTCTTTGAAGCGGTCCAGGCCGCCGGCATCACGGCGCTCGGGTTGGACGACGCCGTGACCGATACCATCAGAAAGACCTATCAGGAACGGCGCGACACCTTGATCCCGGGATTGAAGCAGCTGGCCTTGGAGGTCGACGCGCCTCCGGCCGCCTTCTACGTCTGGGTGGCTGTACCGAAGGGGTACACGTCCGCTTCGTTTACGGCGCATCTTCTCGAGAAAGCGGGCATCGTCACCACGCCGGGCAATGGATTCGGCGCGCCGGGAGAAGGTTACATCAGGATGACGGTCTGCACGTCGAAGGGCCGCTTAGCCGAGGCGGTTGAGCGGATCAAAAAAGCTGGATTTTAGCCCTTGTGATGCAGGTCCCTCAAGAAACGCACGCCACATGGGAAGAGAGACGGTCTATATCGGGTTCGGATCGAACGTAGGAGACCGCGTCGATTTTTGCGACCGCGCCGTGACACTCCTGAGCTTGCTGCCGCATTCGCAGGTGACAGGCGTCTCTCTGCTGTACGAAACGGAGCCGGTGAAAGACAGGATCGACCCCGGCGATGGCTGGTTCCTCAACGGCGTGGTCCAGCTGGAGACCGACATCGCCCCCCAGAGTCTGCTGGACCTGCTGCGAGAGATCGAGCGGTCGTTGGGCCGCGACGAGGATCACCGTTCTGGGCCGAGGACCCTCGACCTCGACATCCTCTTCTACGGCGAACGCGTCATCAATGAACCAGGGCTGACCGTGCCCCATCCGCGCCTGCACCAGCGCCGCTTCGTGCTCATGCCCTTGAGCGAGCTTGCGCCGCTGTTGGTCCATCCCACACGTCTTCGTTCCGTAAACCAGATGCTCGCCGAGACCTCGGATCCGACGGAAGCCCGTCTACTGTTTCCCCAGCCTTCGACGAGATACGGCTCACGGCCGGCCTGCAGTCCCCGTCTCGACTCATGAGGACGATTCACTCTCCGTCGGCCATGACCGCATGGAGCCAACGGCTGCGGCGTGAAGGGGTCGTGATCGGCTTTGTTCCCACGATGGGTGCGCTGCATGAAGGGCATAGGGCCCTAATTCGGTCGGCGCGCCTCACGTGCGACGCGCTCGTCGTCAGTATTTTCGTGAATCCCACCCAGTTTGCTCCGACCGAAGATCTGACCACCTACCCACGTCGGATCTCACAGGACCGAGCGATGTGCAGGGAAGAAGGTGTGGATGTATGCTTCGAGCCGACCCCTGCCGCGATGTATCCGAAGGGATTTCAAACGGTCGTGACTGTCCCGTCCGTCGCCCGCCGTTGGGAAGGCGAATCACGGCCTCATCACTTTGACGGCGTCGCGACCGTCATCACGAAACTCTTTGGCGTGGTCCGGCCGGACGTCGTATGGTTCGGACAAAAAGATTTTCAGCAGTGTGCAGTCGTGCGGCAACTCGTGAAGGATTTGAATTTCAATATCCGTCTCGTCGTTCGACCGACAGTCAGGGAGCGTGACGGGCTCGCCATGAGCTCCCGCAATGTGTTCCTTTCAACCAATGAGCGCCGGCTGGCGCCGGTGTTTTACCAGGCTTTGCTCGCAGGGCAACGGGCGGCCGAGACTGGTGTGACCGATCCGGAGATGGTGAAGGCCATGATGCGAAACGTCGTGGGAGCGCAGCCGGCGATCCGAATAGACTACCTTGCGATTTGTGATCCTGACACGCTGGAGCCGCTCGACCGGATCGACCGGCAGGCGGTGATTCTCGGAGCGATTCGCCTCGGATCGGTCCGTCTCATCGACAATGTGCTCACAAGGCGAAGGAGCGGCAGTTCTTAGCGAGAACACCTCTTCAGACGTTGCTGGCCGGCTGGTGCCCCTGGCTCACCAGCAAGCCCAGAACGACCTGGCTCAAGCGGCGTTGATCGGGCAGCGGTATCTCCAGAAACCGAAGCCCGACCGATGTCGGATGGACTGAGCAGACCATCGCCGTTTCGATGCGAATCGACTCGTCCTCTTGATCAGGCTTGAGGACCAGTCCCAGGAACGTCCCGCGCGGCAGGCCGGTGGTCTGTAAGGTGCACCCATCCATCGAAATGTCCGTAATGCGATTGGTCGACCGGATGCGGTTATCGGCAAGAAACTGCGCCTGAATCGAGGTTGGGAGGCGCTTGTATTGACGACGATCGAGGGCTTTGGCCCTTCCGCCGGCCTCTCGGTGGAAGGCGCGGAACTTGTTCATGCAGAGCTGGCAGCGGAACGGAACCACGTTCAGCTGCTGCAGCACCCGTTCCATCATCCCGGTCTGAGGCGC
>DASTFK010000069.1:0-3726 GCA_035719945.1 Nitrospira sp. | reverse complement strand
CACGTTCAAGGACGAAGAGATTTTCAATACGATTTCCCGCGACATGAAGGACACGAGTCCAGGCGGAGACAAGATCGGCGACGACGAGTTTGCCGTGCCGACCATGCCAACGTTCAAGTACACGCTCGCGGAGGACGAGATTTGGGCCATTGTCGGCTATGTGCGCTCCCTGCACGGCATGAAAATGGAGTTCAAGGTCGAGGAACGCAAGAAGGAACTGGAAGAAGCCGTCACAAAAGCCAAGGCAAAGGACGACGAGGCCAAGCAGGCCTATGATGCGGCGGAAAAGCGGGCCAACGAGGAAGCGGAAAAAAAGAGCGCCGCGCTGAAAAAGGACGTGGACGTCGATGAGTCCGCCTACGCCAAAGAGCAGGCGGCCATGGTGCAGACAAAAAAAGAGCTCGACGCCGCGCAAGCCGCACTGACCTATTTCACCACGAGACCAGGAAAGGGCATGAACGTCGCACGACCGGATTTGGGCATGAAACCCGACCAGACGGCGGCCCTCGCCGCGCTGGGAAAGCGACTCTATTCGAACAAGTACGGCTGCAACGGGTGTCACAGCCTTGCCAACGAAGGGGGCAAGGTCGGGCCGGCTTTAGACCGCGCGGGCTTCCGGTTGAACGGCACCTGGATTTACCGATGGGTGAAGAATCCTCAATCGATGAAGCCCGAGACCAGGATGCCGGCGTTGGGCTTGAGCGACGGGGACGCGAAGGCCGTGACCATGTACCTCAACACCTTGAGAGCGCCAAGGGCGGAAGAGGCGCCGGCAGCCAAGCCGGCGAGCTGAGGCGGAAGCAGGCGCGCGCGGCCTGACCGGATCACCACAAGAATCCTAAGAGCAACCCCCCGAGAATCACCGTCCCGATCCATACATGTTGGTGAAAGAGTTCGAATGCACGCGCGGACGAGACCGGCGTCCTGAGCTCGTTGGCCTGTTTGGCCAAGAAGATTCCCACTGCCGTGAGGACCCCGTAAGCGATCCCGCCGATTCCGGTTGTTCCTGCGCCGATTCCCAGCAAGAGCAGCATCATGGTCCCGGCGGTTCCCACGGCGAGCCACATGCCAGATCCAAAGTACAGCGCGGATGACTTGACGCCGACGCGGCGGTCGTCGTCCATGTCTTGGAGCGCATAAATCGTATCGTAGGCCATCGCCCAGCAGACGGTGGCCGCAAACGTCAGCCAGGCGGCACTCTCGATCGTTCCACGCGACGCGGTCCAAGCCATAATCGTTCCCCATCCGAAGGCGATGCCCAACACCGCCTGCGGAAGGTGAACGACCCGCTTCGCAAATGGATACAAAGCCGCCAGTAGAACGGCCACGGGACTCAGCATGATCGTGAGCACATCAAGTTGGAACACGAGGAGTGCGGCGAGTGTGAGTAGTACGGCCAGGACCGCGAGGGCTTGCCATGGCTGGAGTTCGCCTGATACGAGCGGTCGTTGGCGCGTTCTCGCGACATGCCGGTCGAAGGAGCGATCGGCTAGATCATTGAGGATGACGCCCGCACTTCTCATTAAGAACGAACCCAGCACAAAAATAACGAGCAACCGCAATGGGGGAATGCCTTGCGCAGACAAGACGAGCGCCCACAGGGTGGGCAACATGAGCAGCCAGGTGCCTGTCTGGCTGCGCAGCCGAATGAGGCGGCTCACGGTGGACCAGGTCAGTCGTGGGACATTCTCCGCGCTGGACGCCGACATGGGCGCACCCTAGCCGAGGGGCTATACCCTGTCAATTGGAAGCCGGATGGCGTAAGGCCGGATGGCT
The DNA here is from genome assembly GCA_035719945.1 of Nitrospira sp. Taxonomy (GTDB): domain Bacteria; phylum Nitrospirota; class Nitrospiria; order Nitrospirales; family Nitrospiraceae; genus Nitrospira_C. The sequence continues at coordinate 1,950 of DASTFK010000069.1, read as the reverse complement.
CGGTTGTGTCGTGCGGAGTGATTTCGGTATAACGATGCTTGTGCGGGTATATCCTCCAGGCGTTTCCGGGCGCAGTCAGGCCCTCCGGGCATGCGTCGGTCTCTTGTTGTTCTCTTTGTCGGGGTGCGGGCTCTTCGGCAGCCGTGACGGCGCTCACATCGGCTATTACCTCCCGTTGACGGTTCAGCTGCGGCAGGCTCCCACGGTTGCGATGGCTCAACTCACCTATCAGGACGCGTGCGGTCAGAACCAAGTATTGCCGTTCGGTCAGCAATTGGCCGAAGCCATCACGCGGAAGTCCGGTCGCGTCTTCGAGAAAATCGTGACAGGCAACGCGCCTGCTCCTGTCTCCATAGACGGGTATGAGGATGTGTCGGTCGGCATGACGACCTTGGATCTGTTCATCCCGAGACAAACGACGAGGAGCCATCCCGCCACACTGGCCATCGGCTTGGATTTTGGATACATAGCGGCAGATGGGACCGTGCTCTTCAGCAAAAAACTCCAAAGTGTGGGCAGCGGGGATGTGGATGTCAACGCGTCCTCTTGCGACATCAAAGGTCTCGACAAAATCGTCAAGGAAGCGATCGCCAACGTCACCGACGGTATGGCCGAGGCATTGGGGACATCGGTGAAAATTCGCCAAGCTGCCGGCGCCGGGCATGCCGAAGCCTCCGCCACAGGGGCCACACTGCCGCCCTCGCCCATTGCGCAGGCCGCTCCCGTGGTTCCAGTCCCAGTGCCGGTTCCAGTCCCTGCTCCGGCCGTGGCGGCTGCAGCCGCCACGGAAGAGCAGCCGTCGACGCTGGTCTTTCGCGCGATCATTCGCGATGAGAACCGCAACCAACTCTTACATGAAGGCGAAAGCGTGTCCGTCGAAATCGAGGTCAAGAACGAAGGGCCCGGCGCTGCCGCCGGCGTGGAGATCCTGGTGAGCGGCACCGCCGCGCTCGTGGAGATGATTCCCAGCGTCCTAACGGTTGGAGATATTCCGGCGGGCGAGGTGAAACGCGTCTCCGTGAAGGGAAAGGTCGGAGCGGTCGCAGAGTCGACCCAAGCCGAGTTGGTGCTCGCATTGCGCGCGAAATCACCGGCCGTCCAGCTGCCGTCGGTGAAGAAATACCTCGTGGCGGTGAAGCCGGCCAATGCCCCGGAAGCCATAGCAGTGCCGGTCGATGTCGACGAACTGCCCAAGCTGTCGTCGGGAAAACTCAAACAGCCGAAGGCCGTTGGCATTGCCATCGGCATCGGACAATTCCGTGAGAACGCGATGCCGCGCGTGAAGTACGCGCAGCAGGATGCCGACACCGTGGCGAAATACTGGAGCGCTGTCGGAGGGATTCCGACGGAGCGCATCCGCCGTCTCTTCGATAGTCGGGCGCTCAAAGGCGACCTCGTCGAGATGTTCGAAGAATGGCTGCCGAAACAGGCCGATGCGACGACGGTGGTCTATGTCTTTATTGCCGGCCGCGGCCTCGTGGACCCCAGTACTGGAGCGGTCTCCGTCATCCCCTTTGACGGCACGTCGACCTCTTTGGCCAGAATCTATTCGCTGAGACGGTTGCAAGAGTCCCTCAGCAAATTGCCCGTTCAGCGCGCGATCGTGATGGTGGACCTGTCGCTCGAGCATATGCCCGTCCAGAACGGAGCCGGTCCGGCTGCCCCGGTGTGGCCGCAGGAAGAGCAGGGCAAGGAGCGGGTCATGTGGATGGTCGGAAATCGGGCGGTGCAGGACGCCCACCATTTCGACTTGGGCCATCACGGATTGTTCGCCTATCAGTTGCTCAAGGGATTGGGCGGCGCTGCTGACGTGGACGGGGACGGAACCATTCTCGCCGGTGAGCTGTGCGTTTATGCTAGAGGACAGGTCGCGAAAATGGCCCGCGAACAGTTCGGCAACGAACAAGACCCGCTCTGTGTGCCGGGACCGGGCCAAGGGGCAATGGTCCG
>DASTFK010000068.1:0-3107 GCA_035719945.1 Nitrospira sp. | reverse complement strand
CTCGGGAAAAACGGTTGGGACTGCGCATTTTCGTCGGCAAGCGGTCCGCCACCTCGTCCACCTCGGACTTTTCATCTGAATCCCTGCGGCGGTTGGTGTCGGAAACCTGTACGCTGGCCAAGGCCGTTGTCGAAGATCCCGTCTCCGGCTTGCCCGGCGCCGATCAACTGGCGACGGAACAACCGGACCTCGATCTGCATGACGAGACCCGGCTGGATACGGATCGACAGATCGATTTGGCCAAGCGGGCGGAGGCCGCGGCATTGGCCAGCGACGAGCGTATCACCAACTCAGAAGGAGCAGATTTCGATTCTTCCTGGGGGCGTGTGGTGCTGGGGAACAGCCACGGATTTATCGGAGAATATCGCAGTTCCAGCTATTCGCTGGCCGTGTCGCCGGTCGCTGTCGATCCGATCTCAGGCAGCATGCAACGCGATGCATGGTACGACGTGCGGCGAAAATTTCACACGCTCGACGCGCCGGAGGCCATCGGCCGTGAAGCTGCCAAGCGCACGGTCAGACGGCTGGGCGCGCGCAAAGTGGGGACCAAACGAGTGCCGGTCGTGTTCGATCAGGAAACTGCCGGCAGCCTGCTCGGGAATTTGTGCAGCGCTGTGTCGGGGTATGCCCTCTATAAAGGGGCATCCTTTCTCGGCGGACAATTGGGAAAACGGCTGGCGCCTGACTGGTTCACTGTGTATGACGATGGGCGGATAGTCGGGGGACTCGGCTCGCGGCCGTTTGATGGGGAAGGACTGCCGACGAGAAAAAACACGGTCGTCGATAAGGGGGTGCTGACCAGCTATCTACTTGATACCTATTCCGGGAAAAAGTTGGGATTGCCGTCGAGCGGCAATGCCTCAAGAAGCGTGGGGGAGAGTCCCTCGGTCGGCCCGACGAATTTCTATCTCACTCCTGGGACCTGCTCGTCGGAGGACATTATCCGCGGTATCAAGGACGGGCTGTACGTAACGGAACTGATCGGCTTTGGGATCAATATGGTGACCGGAGACTATTCCCGCGGGGTGGGCGGATTTTGGATCGAAAACGGTGAGCTGGCCTATCCGGTCGAGGAAATTACCATCGCGGGGAACTTGAAACAGATGTTCGGCGACATCGAAATAGTCGGCAGTGATCTCGTCTTCCGAGGGCGGATTGCCAGCCCGACCGTGAAGATCGCGGAAATGACGGTGGCAGGCAATTGACGGGCAGACCTCCATATCTGTATCGGACGCTGCGAGCCGCGACGCTGACTGCCGTCATGACGGCGATGGCCGCTCCAGCCCGAGGGGACGGCAACATGCGGATTGTCTCAACCGCGTTCACCCATGAGGGTGCGATCCCTTCGCTCTATACCTGTGAAGGCAACGATGTGTCTCCCCCCATCTCCTGGTCGGAGGTCCCGCCGGGGACGAAGAGTTTGGCCCTGATCGTCGATGATCCTGATGCTCCCGATCCGGCCGCGCCAAAAATGACCTGGGTGCATTGGGTCCTTTATAATTTGCCGCTCATGAGTGACGGATTGCCGGAAAGCGTGAAGCCGCTGCCGGCGGGAACCAAGGAAGGCATGAACGATTGGAAGCGCACGGGCTACGGAGGACCATGTCCGCCGATCGGCCGCCACCGGTATTTCCACAAGCTGTATGCGTTGGATACCCTGCTGCCGGATCTGAAACAGCCGACCAAGGCGAAGCTCGAAGAGGCCATGAAGGGCCACATTCTTAGTGAAGCCCGTTTGATGGGGACCTACCAGAAGACGAAATAGATCAGCCAACAGGCTTTGGATAGTGCCAGGAGAAGAGAGGAGAGAGTATGCGACGGGCATGGAGCGTGGTCCTGACAATACTCGTGCTTCCGAGTCTAGCGACGGCAGCCGATTTTCGGCTGACGAGTCCGACAGTGAAAGATAAGGGCATCATCACCAACGAGCATGTCTTCAACGGGTTCGGATGTCACGGCAACAACACCTCGCCAGAACTGCGGTGGGAGCGTGCGCCGAAAGGCACGAAGAGCTTTGCGGTGACGGTGTATGATCCCGACGCGCCGACGGGAAGCGGGTGGTGGCATTGGGTGATCTTCAATATGCCTCCAGAGACCACCTCGTTGCCGGCTGGGGCCGGCAAACCTGAGGGCGGGGGAGCGCCGCAAGGCAGCGTCCAATCCATGACGGATTTTGGTCAGCCGGGCTACGGCGGTCCCTGTCCGCCGCCGGGGGATAAGCCGCATCGGTACATCTTTACGGTGTACGCCCTAAAGCTGGATCAATTGCCTTTGCAGAAAGAGGCGTCTGGCGCGATGGTGGGCTACTACCTGAATCAGAATAAGTTGGGAAAAGGCTCGTTCACGGCGAAGTACGGTCGGAAATAAGAACCTTTTCACGTAGTAGACTGATGGCAGGAAGGACTAGATGCCGCTGACGGAGGAATTGAATGCCGCTTGATACCGAACTCGGAAAGAAAATGCTGCAGCTCGTGACGTCACGCTATGACGACCGGCATTGGCGCAAGAAGATCGAAAAGACGCTGAGCCTGCCTCAGTCGGGTGTCAGCGACCTCATTCAACAGCAGATCTTTATGTATCTCAAGGTCGGGCTGAAAGCCTACAAGTCCCGCCGCGCTGATCCGGACTCCTGGATCATTGGCGGCTTTGCCACCAAGGAAGTGATCGAGCGGGCGAAACACCAGCCGAAACAGGTGGGAGCCGACCTGACTAAGGATGATGTCGCGTTTCTCGGCACCGATCCGGGCAGTGATATAGATGAGGCCTGGTGGGATGAGATGCTGGTTCAGTGGTTCGACGTGCCGGAAGAAGAGAAGCCAGCCGACGAAGAGGAGGTAGTCGCTCATGAGGATCCCGCCGTCGTAAGACCTCCTGAATCACCCAACTAAGCCTCGCTCGCTCAATCCTGTAAACTCGCAAGGCCTCGAACACTACATGATTGTCCGTTGCACCAGAGCTCGCAACGGTCGCTCGCTTCGGCTTGTTGTGTCCCCGATTCATCCGGTCATCGACGGCCACGATTCTCACGAGCGACCTAAGGAGAGCAGATTCAGCAAGATCCACGCGAGACACAGCAGGCGAGAAAGCTGCCGATTCAGATTCATCCT
>DASTFK010000067.1:0-4750 GCA_035719945.1 Nitrospira sp. | reverse complement strand
AGTGCGGTGCGTGATGAGGATCTGGCCGGCATCGAGAACCATCGCACAAGGCCAGAAATCGAGCAGGCCATCGCCACCGGCGCCGGCACTGACCTTCGCGCCAGCCATACGACGGGCGAGCGGACGCTGTACAGGGCCGTTCGTCTCGACGAGCCAGCCCCCGCATCGACAGCGCTCTATCTGCGGCTGGGACTGCCGATGACCGCGCTGGACCAGGAACTGGCCACGCTCAAACGCAATCTGACGCTGGCCTTCGGCAGCGCATTTTTGATCGCGGTTGCCCTGAGTATCTGGCTGGCCCGAAGTCTGACCAAACCCCTCTCGGACATGGCGACCGCGGCCCGGCAACTTGCGGGAGGCAATCTGGCCGTGCATGTCGAGACCTCCGCCCGCGACGAGGTCGGTCTACTGGCTCACACGTTGAATCACATGACGGAGGAACTGCGATCCAAGATCGAGGAACTGTCCGAAGACCGCTCTCAACTGCTGGCCATGCTCACCTCGATGGTTGAAGGCGTCATGGTCTTGGATTCCAAGGGACGCATTCTCCAAGTGAATCCGGCCTGGGAGCGGATGTTCGGCGTGACCAGAGCCGAGGCACGCGGCCGACAATCCTTTGACGTCTTCTCCCATCCCAAACTGAACGCCACCGTTTCGGCCGTACTTGCAGCCCGAGCCGGCCAGGAAGCCGAGATCGTGTTGACCAACGGACGCTGTCTCAATGTTGAAGCCTCCGTGGCCGGGGGCGAGCAGGACAACGAAGCCTGCGCGGTCCTCGTGTTTCACGACATCACCGAACTTCGCCGGCTGGAACACATCAGAAAAGACTTCGTCGCGAACGTGTCGCATGAACTGCGCACCCCGCTTACATCGATCAAGGGGTACGTGGAAGCGCTGCTGGACGGCGGCAAGGATGACCCGGAGACGAGTGTGCGCTTTCTCGACATTATTTTGAAGCAAAGCGACCGGCTCAACTTGATTCTCGAAGACCTGCTCCAACTCTCGAAAATCGAATCGGGCCAGGTCCAATTCAAACAGGAACCGTTGCACATCGGCTCGGTGGTGGACCGCACCATTGCGATGATCAAGCCGCTTGCGGACAAGAAGCAACATCGGCTTCGTGCGGAAGTGGACGCCGACCTGCCGTTGATCAATGGCGATCAAGAGCGGCTGGTGCAGGTGCTCGCCAATCTTCTGGACAACGCGATCAAGTACACGCCCGAGGGAGGACAGATCACCGTGGCGGCCCGAAGGATTCCCGTTCTCGCCCATCGCACGGCCGACGGACCGCGCAAGGGGGTTGAGCTCACAGTGACCGACACCGGGATCGGCATTCCTGAAAAGGATCGTCCCCGGGTCTTCGAGCGGTTCTATCGCGTGGACAAGGCCCGCTCGCGGGAACTCGGGGGCACCGGTCTCGGGCTCGCCATCGTCAAACACATCGTCGAGGGACATGGCGGGCAGATTCGGATGGAAGGCAATGTCCCGAACGGCAGCCGCTTCGTCGTCCGCTTGCCCGCCGAGCCGGAAGACCGGGATTAGACGAACACCGACATGATCAGATAGATGATCGTCGAGAGCAGCCCAGCCCCAGGCAGGGTAAACAGCCACGCATACAGGATTCGCCGCGTCACCCCCCACCGCACCGCTGAAAGCCGTTTGATCGCGCCGACGCCCATCACGGACGAGGTGATGGTGTGCGTCGTGCTGACCGGCAGTCCGATATGGGCCGTGAACATCAGGACAGTCGCGGCGCCGGTCTCGGCTGCAAAGCCGTGAACCGGTTCGAGCTTCACAATATTCATTCCCAGCGTGCGCACAATCCGCCAACCGCCGGCGGCCGTTCCCAACCCCATCGCCACCGCACAGGCGCCGATCACCCACGTCGGCACCTCGGCCGACGGAATCTGTCCGGCCGTGAGCAGCGCCAGCGTAATGATGCCCATGGCTTTTTGGGCGTCGTTGGCGCCGTGGCTAAACGCCATGAAACAGGCGGAGATTAACTGCAGCCGTTTGAAGAGCCGAGTGGCGACCGAGCGGGTCACGCGAAAGAACAGCCAACTGATGAGGACCATGAACGTCAGGCCCATCGCAAAGCCGAAAAACGGGGACAACACCATCGCTTCCAAGACGGAGCGCAAGCCGGTCAGTTTCACGGTACCCCAGCCTCCGTGCGTGACGGCGGCCCCCACCATCCCTCCGATGAGCGCGTGCGAGGAGCTCGTCGGCAAGCCCAGCATCAGCGTGAAGAGGTTCCAGCAGATGGCACCAGCCAGCGCTGCAGCCACCATGTGCTGCGTGACGCCGGCCGGATCCACGATGCCCGATCCCACCATCTTCGCCACCGCCGTAGACATGAAGGCCCCGGCCACGTTGAGCAGACCCGCGACGATGACGGCCACAAAGGGACTGATGACGCGCGTCGAGACCACGGTGGCAATCGCATTGGCACTGTCATGCCATCCGTTCGAAAAATCGAACAGCAGCGCCAACACGACGACCAGGAGCAACATTCCGGTAAGTTCAGGCATGGTGGGCGGCGATCGATGAAACATGAAGGATGGTGAATAACGGCCGACCGACGAGTGACAACTGAACAGCCAATTCCGTCTCGAGGCTCACAGGGTGTCACTCATGAAGATTGGCAGGATGTTCAAAATGGCCGTCCGGCGAGGGCGTACTCTTTTCGGTACGTCGAACCTCCGAGCGACGCGAGAACAAAGCTGGCGGCCTTTTTCAACATCCTGCTAGTGGTGTTTCAGCGCGATGCGCTCAAGGATATTGGCCACGTCTTCGCAACGGTCGGTGCCGGCCTCAAACCCCTCATAAATTTCTTTCCACTTGATGACCGCCATCGGATCGGTCTCTTTCTCGAACAACTCCGAGATGGCATCACGAGAAATACGGTCGGCCTCGTTCTCGAGACTGTTGACCTGAACGCTGTACTCTTTGATGTCCGGATGCGCCAGCCCCAGCCGGTCCACGCCCGCTCCCACAGCGACGGACGCCTGATACAACACGTCGGCCAGCTTCACGGCTCGTTCCGTCGGCTTCGTGACCTTGTAGAGTACGAAGCGGTCGGCGATCGCCTCCGCCACGTCCAAGATATCATCCAATGCGCTCGCCAAATCGTGGATGTCCTCACGGTCGATCGGCGTGATGAAGGTCTGGTTGAGCCGGCGCGCGATGTCGTGGGTAATTCCGTCTCCCACGTGCTCGACCTCTTTGATCCGCTTGGCCTGCTCTGCCGCAGACTCGTAATGCTCCACCATCTCCTTCAACAGGCGGCTGCCTTCGATCATGTTGTGCGCAGCGTTCTTGAATAACTCAAAGAAGGCTTCTTCTCTTGGAATCAAGCCGAACATCGTCATTCCTCTCTACGGAACATCCGCCGCTCGTTCACGGTTCAGCCCATCAACGCGTCACCACCGGATGAGCCCGGAGGCCCAGGTCAATCCGCCGCCAAAGCTGCCCAACACCATGAGATCATGTGGTCTCACCTTGCCGGCGCGCACGGCCTGGTCCAGCGCGATCGGCAGCGAGGCGGAGGAGGTGTTTCCGAAGCGTTGAATCACGGAACAGATCCGGTCTGCCGGGACCGCCAGGCGGGTGGCGAGTTGCGCAAGGATTCTTCCGTTCGCTTGGTGAACAACGAATTGCGCCACGTCCCGCAATTCCACGCCAAATTCCTTCAAGATATCCCGCACCGCCTGCTCCAGGCGCCGTACTGCGAGACGGAACAGCGGTGCGCCTTGCATGCGCAGGGTGTGGTCCCTTTGCTCGAGTCTGTCCTGAGTCAAAGGCCAGCGGGACCCCCCGGCATGAATTCGAATCAGATCGTGGCGCCCGCCATCTGCAGCGAGGCGAATCCCGAGCAGGCCGCGGCCGGGCTGGCTGTCCTCTTGTTCGCCTTGTACGATCACGGCACCGGCGCCGTCACCGAACAATAAAGCTGTGTCGAGATCGTGCGGATCGAGCGTGCGGGACTTCACTTCGGCTGCCGCTACGAGGCAGGTCTTGACCTGGCCGCTTCGGATCATGGCATCCGCCATGGAGAGCCCATACAAAAAGCCCGAACAGGAAGCCGCGACGTCGAAGGCCGGTACGCTGCCGCAGGCCAATTTCCGCTGGACGTGACAGGCGGTCGACGGAAACGCCATGTCCGGAGAAGTGGTCGAAACCAGGATGGCCTCCATTGCAGTTGGTTCAAGCCCTGCCGCATCCAGCGCCGCACGAGCCGCCTCGACCGCCAAGTCTGAAGATGCCTGAGCGGGATCCGCCCATCGCCGTTCCTCTATACCGGTGAGTCGGATGATAGTGTCCGGATCGATTTTTAGTGCAGCCCCGACCTCCCGATTCGAGATCACTCGTTCAGGGAGATACGACCCGGTTCCGAGAATTCTGGATCGAATCATTGCTGAAATGCCAAAGGGTTGCACCGAATCGCGGGATTATAGGTCCCGCGACTCCAGGGGTCAACCCAAGCGGATGAAAGATTGCATTTGGAGTGCTCTCCTGCTACTTTTGAAGCGAGGGATGTTGGGCATCAACCACTTAGGGGCAATTCCATTTATGCGGCAGCACGGCTTGGCACTCGCAATGAGCGCCGCTGCGTTGTGCCTGTTGTTGGCCTGCTCGAGTTCCCATAAGACCGGCGATCCCGCCTCAAAGAAGGCTCTGAGCGGAACGGACGAGTCGATTTTTCTCGGCGATACCATCGAGAAGAACTACGACCCCAACGTCATCATGA
>DASTFK010000066.1:0-4955 GCA_035719945.1 Nitrospira sp. | reverse complement strand
CCAGTCGCGACCTCGGTAAATTCCTAGCGAGCGGTCATGGGCTCCTCTTCAACACGTGAGGCGCTACGCTCTTCACTGCTTGAGGTCCGGCGGTCCTCCTTCTGAACAGGCGCTTCACGAGCCATATCCCGCCCGATCATGATGTTGCCCGCGATATTTTGTTCGCCGATGGGATCACCTGACTTGGCTCGTACGACATACTTCACATCACCGGGATCGCGAAAACAGACGCTTGCCGTCTCATTGGGCCCCAATTTGGCCGAATACTCATTGCGCTTGGTTCCAAATCCCAGCAGTCCGCCGAAGTTGCGCTGACACGACAGGTTTTCCGTCATCGGATTCAAGAAAATCACCTTGACATTGTCCTGACGTTTGTTGATCCAACGGACCTCATCGCCGGGATTGACCGTCAGTGTTGCAGGGTCGGCGGTCTCACGGATAACAACATCCTTAACTTCGCCCGTGCGCGTCAACGTCGGCATGCTCTCTCCGCCGATGGTTTGACAGCCAGCGAGCATCAGTAGAGCCGATCCAATGATGATGCGTTGTCCTTTCATGTCACCCTCCATGAAAATGTGTGGTACGTGTGATGTGTGATTGTCTTGTGACGCTGCTCAGGAAACAAAGATCAAGATGTGCAAGACACAGGCCGCATGCCGCTTGGCCAGAACCATTGATGCAGGCTGATCTACGGCGCTCACCGCGTCGCAAAAGCCAGACAAGTTAGCCGAGACTGGACAAAAGATCCGGCGCCGCCAACAGGAGAATATGGGGGGAAAGCGAAACGAACAAAACGAGGAAGCACCTTGTCCCGCCCGATCGTGAGACGGTCGCGGCGGGACAAGAAGATGTGAATACTTTACTTCTTGGCTTTCTCGCCTTCGTGCTTAAAGCCAGGCGCAGGCGTCGCAGGAGCCGACCGAGTCGCTCCTACCTGGTCTTCTCCCATCGTGGCAGCGCCGGAGAGCGATCCTGGGTCACCGGCCTTGCTTCCGCCCGCTGGCTTCGGCTCATCTCGCTTCTGCTCGATTTCATCCATGAACATGGCCAAATCCGGCGACATGTCCTTGGCATCTTTTGAACTCACGCTCGGCAGCAACTCCTCTTTGGTCGCGTTCAGCACCAGCTTGTCGCCCTTTTCCTGGAACTTGCTCCAAGGCAGCGGGCGCGCGGCTTGGGCATCATTCAACTGGAACATCACATATTCGATGTTCTCCGTTTGTTCATCCTTCAGAACCTTGGTGATCTTTCCGAGCTTTTCGCCTTGCGCGTTCGTCACCTGTTGATTCAACCACTTGCTATCGGTGACTTCTTTCAATTTGCCCTGCCGCACCGGTGTGGTCGCGTATTCCTCGGGGACACCGGCCTGCCCGGGGGTGAGATCGGTCTGTTTATCGTGCGGAACTTTGTCAGGCTGCGGCATGCCCCCTCCGCCCGTCGTGGAGGATCCTGTCGGCTCTGCCATGACAGGAACCGGACCGGTCGTTAGGAAACAGGTCAACAAAGCCATAATCATCGTCGTCAACATTGTAGTCTTCATGAAAGCCCTCCTGTTATTGGTAGAAAGTCGCCGTTCGACCCATTCACTTGCCATCTGGCTCATGCACTCCCTCAACGACGGCCGTGAGCCGGCAAGGTGTCGGGCAAAAGATGATCCTGATTCTGCCGTCGCTTCGAGTGATTGCTTCTCAATGCTGGCTGTGGGTTGTTGCATCCTTCACCTTCTCGTCTAGACTGAGCGTCCTCATTGCCGGCCAAACTTCTCCGAGACGGCTCTGGCCATTATCTACCGCTCCGTGCATCTGCCCCTTCCCGCCGGTCACTGCCACTATACGGCCCATATGACCGGGTTGTTTCTGGGACCCGGCTCCGGATACCACGGTCACCGGAAACGTGAGAATGACCGTTAGCCCGATCACGACGCCAATTTGACGCAACAACTGGCTCATCACCGCATGCCCCGGAAGGTGCCGCGAGGTCGAGGGTCACCTCGATACGGTTGTCCGTCTCATCAACGAGGGACGGTGCAAAACGTGGGCCGCCTCGCAGACGCGAAGTTTCCCGAGCCTTTGGACGATCCTACGACACAATGTCCAGACAATTTGTTCTGGCTGTGGACAGAAGGTCCGACGTATGAGTGAGCGTGCCCGACGAATGATGATGAGAAATGGCGCGAGTCACAATCCTGTCGGCACCTTGCTTGCAGCCTCCTCTTCTAGCTGACGTGCAACACACCAGACTCGACTCTCGCCAGGCGGAAAACGCTCTACTGAGTACGATCGCATTTGCGGACGAGTTGCGCGGTCCCGAACGGAGAAGTCTGCGACCCCCGCATGCGCTGAGGAGCGGGCAGGAACCGACGATCGATCGGATTGATTCTTACAGGCGTGGTCACCACATTGGCCGGCAAAACGCCGGATGATTCGCAGGTTCTCATGATGACGCTTTTGACAGGACTGTTGCTGACGGCGGTCATTGTCTTCGCCTTGTACGCGTTTGGCGTGTTCAACACGCCGTATCTGGACGCCTTCCGCTCCGCCTTTTATCTGTTATTGGTGCTGCTCATTCTTTCCCTATGGTTCAGCGTCGGGCACCAGCCGCACGAAGGACAGGACACCACCGTGGGAGCGGTAAAGTGAGGAGGGGATCACGCGCCGGACGATCGGAAGTCGTCGTCGTGACCGGTGCGTCCGCCGGCGTCGGACGGGCCATCGTGCGCGAGTTCGCAAGGCATGGAGCCTCCTTGGGTCTGCTCGCGAGAAGTCGTGACGGATTGGCAGGCGCCCGATACGATGTGCAACGTCTCGGCGGCCGCGCCCTGGCGATTCAAACGGACGTCTCCGATGACCGACAGGTGGAGCAGGCCGCAGAACACATTGAACAGAAGTTAGGGCCCATCGATATCTGGATCAACAATGCGATGGTCTCGGTCCTCTCGCCTGCCCTTCAAATGACTGCCGACGAATATCGCCGCGTGACAGACGTCACCTACCTCGGCTATGTATATGGCACGCTGGCAGCGCTTCGGCACATGGTCCCGCGTGATCGCGGCGTCGTGGTCCAAATAGGCTCGGCACTTGCCTACCGCTCGATTCCATTGCAGTCCGCCTACTGCGCCGCCAAGCACGCGGTGCAAGGCTTTACGGAATCGCTTCGGTCCGAGCTCATCCACGACGGCAGCCGCGTTCACCTCACGAGTGTGCAGTTGCCGGCGGTGAACACCCCGCAGTTCTCCTGGATCAGGTCGCGTATGCCGCGCCACCCGCAGCCGGTTCCTCCCATTTACCAGCCTGAGGTCATTGCGCGGGCCGTCTACTGGGCGGCACATCACCGCCGCCGAGATCTCGCTGTCGGTTTCCCGACCGTACAGGCCATCATCGGGGACAAATTCATCCCCGGCTGGCTCGACTATTACCTCGCCTCTGTCGGGTACGAATCGCAACAAACACAGGAACCGGTGCAACCGGGGCGCCCGGACAATCTCTACTGCCCCTTGCCCGGTGATTACGGCGCGCGCGGCGAATTCAGCAATCGAGCGCTGGACTACAGCGTGCAATCCTGGATGAATCAGCATCGCGGGTGCCTGGCATTGGCCGGGATGGGACTCGCGGCCTGGTGGTGGCAGGCTCGTTCGAGGTCCAATGGCGCCCCAGGGTTCATGCCCCGATCCACTTCCGCCATGTCGGCGCGAGCGTGTGACGTGCCTGTGACCCGATGACCGATCTGCTGGCGGCGCGCACCCAGATGGCGATGTCTCTGGGCTTTCACATCGTCTTCGCCGCAATCGGCATCGCGATGCCCGTACTTCTTGCAGCCGCCGAATGGCAGTGGCTCACGAAAGGAGACCGTGAGGGTTTGAACTTGGCCCAGCGCTGGTCGAAAGGGACGGCCATCCTGTTTGCTGTAGGCGCCGTCTCGGGCACGGTGCTTTCGTTCGAACTGGGTCTTCTCTGGCCGAGGTTCATGGAACGGGCCGGCCCGTTGATCGGCCCACTCTTTGCGCTCGAGGGCTTTGCGTTTTTTACGGAAGCCATTTTCCTGGGCATCTATTTATACGGATGGTCGCGGATTCCCCCGCGCGTGCATTTTGTGGCAGGACTGATCGTTGCGGCGAGCGGCATCGCATCGGCGTTTTTTGTCGTCACCGCCAATGCCTGGATGAACGGTCCGACCGGCTTGGCCCCCGAAGGAGCACCGTCCACCCAGATCGACACCTTGGCACCCTTCCGACATCCGGCGGCCTGGCATGAAACGGCGCACATGGTATTGGCCGCTTTCGCCGCCAGCGGATTACTCGTGGCAGGGATTCATGCCTGGTCGCTGCTCCGAGACCCGCGCAGCCGATTTCATCGGCTCGCGCTGATCATCGCGCTAGTCGTCGGCGGAATTCCGGCGCTCTTGCAGCCGTTGAGCGGCCATCTCATCGCGAAAGCAGTGGCCGTCCATCAACCGGCCAAACTCGCCGCGATGGAGGCCCACTTTCAGACGGAGGCCGGCGCCGACTTCATCCTCGGGGGTATTCCCGACGCCGAGACACAGACCGTGTCCTATGCCATACGAATTCCCAACGGTTTGAGTCTCCTCGTGCATGGCGATGCACGAGGAGAAGTCACCGGTCTTGACCGGTTTCCGCGTGAAGACTGGCCGCCGGTGACAGTCGTGCACGTCGCCTTTCAGCTCATGGTGGCCTGTGGAATGCTCATGGCGGCGATGACCGTGTGGAGCGGTTGGAGACTGTTGTCGAGGGGACGCATCGAAGAGGACCGACGGCTGCTGTGTGCCCTGATTGTCACAGCGCCGTTGGGCTTCATCGCCATTGAAGCCGGCTGGGTCGTCACGGAAGTCGGGCGGCAGCCATGGATCATCGATCACGTCATGCGCACCTCGGAAGCTGTTACTCCGATGCCTGGTTTGTGGATACCGATGGTGACGTTCACCGTCCTGTATTTCGTGCT
>DASTFK010000065.1:0-2141 GCA_035719945.1 Nitrospira sp. | reverse complement strand
TATCCGCCCGCTGCCCGCTCGTGCTTCCAAAACCCGCAAAAAAGGGGAAACGAAATCTGCCAGCACTCCGTCAATATCCAATCCAATCATCATCGAGGTACAAATTTAAGCAAATCGGCGGCAACCGTCAACCTCGTTCTTGTCAGTACCGAACTGAATATGCTAACAAAAACCTCTGAACAACATTTTACAACTGGTTAAGAGGAGAGAGCGGATGCAACAGCAAGTGCTTGAACAGGTGGATCGGCAGCGGATTGTTGAGCTTGCCCGAAACCTGGCTGATATCGTCAGTATAACGGGCGAAGAGAAGGAGATCGCGGAGTATCTGGGCAGCGAGTTCGAGAAACTGGGAATGCAGGTCGAGTACCAGGAAGTCGAGGAGGGCCGACCCAATGTCATCGGAACGTTGAAGGGAACCGGCGGCGGTGCGGCGCTCATGTTTTGCGCTCATATGGATCACTTCGACAACCCGCAGGAAACGATCGTCGAGGACGACCGAATCTACGGCCGTGGTCTGGTCAACATGAAGGCTGCTTTTCCCTGCTATATCGAAGCCGTCTCGGCGATACAAAAAGCAGGCGTTCAGCTCAAAGGCGATCTCATCATATCCGGTGTGGTCGGCGAGATTGAAAAGGCTCAGATCGGTAGATTTCAGGGTAAGGCTTACCGTGGTGCCGGGGTCGGCGCGCGGCATATGATGGACCACGGCGTGATGGCCGACATGTGTATTATCGGTGAGCCCACCGGCTTACAGCTCCAAATCGGCAACGCGGGCTTGGTTTGGGCGCGCGTGAGCGTAGACGGAAAGGCAACCAAATTCGTTCTCGCGGCCGCTAAAGTCGCCCAAGCCATCCAAGAATGGGAAAAAGAGTATCAGCGCAAATACACGCATAAATTCATGCTGCCCACCGTGCAGATCGGCGCCATTGAAGGTGGCAATCCTTTCAAGCCTGGCACCCGCCCCACCACGGACATCTTCGTCATCGTGAAGACTTTGCCGGGGACACCGCCACTGGCGATCAAACGGGAAATAGAGGGTGTCTGTGCGAGGGTGCGAAAACGGGACAGCGACATTCTCGACACACGGGTGGATCTCTACTTGTCCACGGACGGCTATGAGATCTCCAAGAGCGAGTACGTCGTCAAGGCAATGGCCAATGCGCACAAGGCGGTGTTCGGCAAGCCGGTGCCCTATGCGAAACCGATCCGCTACGGCATTACCAGCGATGGGTCGCGGGTCGCCGCTTATGGTGTCCCCAGCATCACCTATGGCCCCGGCTTCGGTACCCATCTGGTGGATCCGACGGAAACCAGGGCGCCGGCCGAGTGGGACACGCCCAGCGGAGTACGGCGGGGCGTGGGCATTGATAATATGGTCAATTGTACCAAGGTCTACGCGATGGCCGCCCTGGATATCTGCAATCGACGTAAGGAAGAGGTAGCCAAATCCTAAAGGCAAAATTATGGAACTGACCTTCGCGCACTACCGCAATCGTTTCTGCATGTTTCGCACCTATTACGCTCTGTCGACCGGGAAAGTGAAGCCGGACGGCTTTGACATGAAAGTCATCGAGCTGTCCGACCCACCCAGCCATGAGCAGGAGGAGGCGTTGATCCGGGGCGACGTTCAGGTGGCGAATATTTACTTGCCAAATTTTCTCCGGCGAAAACTTCAAGGGGCGCCGATCACCGGTCTTTCGACGGAATGGAAATCGACCATGAAGGGCAACGGCCTCTTCGTCCGCAGCGATGGCCCGGTGCAAAAGCCGCAGGATCTCGCCGGCCGTCTCATCGCGACGCACCAAGGCGCGCATGCGATTCATCGTTATCTTCTGCGCCACGTTTATGGGGTAGACGATAGCACCTTGCGCTGGGAGTCGCACCCCCAGGAAAAACTCCTCGAGGTCCTGCGGAGCGCCAAGGTTGACGCCGTCGTGTTGCTCGATCATTTTTTCTTCCGCGGCGAAGTGGCCGATGGTGTCCGTTGTCTTTATACCGACGGCGAAGCGTGGCGAAAGCTTCACGGCTTTGACCAGCTGATCAAACATATGATCGCAGCGCGCGAGGACCTGTTGCAACGCTACCCAGGGATCAAAGACCAGTTGCTTACAGCCTTTCGCCGCTCCTTCGCCTGGAGCGAG
>DASTFK010000064.1:0-5221 GCA_035719945.1 Nitrospira sp. | reverse complement strand
GAAAAGCAACGTCCTCATCTGCGGCGAAAGCGGCACGGGGAAAGAACTGGTTGCCCGCGCGATCCATTACAACAGTGCACGCAGCCCGATGTCTTTTGTGGCCGTCAATTGCAGCGCCGTTCCTGAGACCTTGCTTGAGAGCGAACTGTTCGGGCATATGAAGGGTTCCTTCACGGGAGCCGTGGCGAACAAAGCAGGCTTGTTCGAGATCGCCAACGGCGGAACGATTTTCCTGGACGAAATCGGCGACACGACGCCGGCGATCCAGGTCAAGCTGCTGCGCGTGATTCAGGAGCGCGAATTCCGTCGGGTCGGCGGCACTCAAGACATGAAGGTCGATGTGCGCGTGGTCGCGGCGACCAACCGCGATCTCGAAAAGGCCGTCGCAGACGGATCGTTCAGAGAAGATCTGTACTACCGTCTGGATGTCATTCCCATCCGCCTTCCCCCGCTTCGACTTCGATCGGGCGATATTCCGTTGCTCGTCGCGCATTTCCTGGAAAAATTTGCCCAAGAAAGCGGGAGGGCGGCGCCGACCCTGACGGCGGAAGCCATGCACGTCCTCTTGGGGCATGAATGGCGCGGCAATGTGCGGGAACTCGAGAATCTGATCGAACGAGTCGTCGCCTTTTCAACGGGCACCACGGTCACCGACACCGACATCCGCGGGTGGTTGCATCACGCGGTCACCCCTCAGCAGTCGCAAGGGATCCCGACAGATCTCCCTGAAGACGGACTCGACCTGGAAGGCCTCATCAACGGCATCGAGAAGGATCTCCTCATGAGAGCGTTGGAACGTTCGAAATGGGTGAAGAAAAAAGCGGCCCGCTTGCTCAAACTCAATACGAGGTCATTCCGCTATCGGTTGGAGAAGTATGCTATAAAAGGAGGCCGTGACTAAGGGTCAGTCAGCATCCCTTCCTCCAGACACTCCCGTCACCGTTCATGCTCCTGCCAAAGTCAATTTAATCCTTCGCATTTTGGATCGACGCTCCGACGGCTATCACAACCTCTGGTCGATCATGCACACGGTCGCGCTCGAAGACGCTGTAACGATGCGCGTCACATCCTCGCAGCGCGGGATCAGGCTGACCTGCAATGCGGAGGGTCTGTCCGTCGATCATACCAATCTTGTCTCGAAGGCGGCGTCAGCGGTTCTCGAGCATGCGCGACTGTCGGTCGGAGTGGACATCGAGCTTCACAAGCGGGTCCCGATGGGAGCTGGGCTGGGCGGCGGAAGCAGTGATGCGGCGGCAACCATCTTGGGTCTCAATCGGTCATTGAAGCTTGGGTGGTCGAGGGAGAAGATGGCGGAAGTCGGCCAGGCGTTGGGCAGCGATGTCGCATTCTTCTTGTTTGCGCCCTCGGCGATCGTATCCGGCCGGGGCGAATCGGTGAGACCGGTCACCATCGAAGGCGGCCGCTGGATTGTGCTGGTCAAGCCTGCGTTTGGGATCGAGACGAAATGGGCGTACCAGGAATTGGCGGCCACAAGAGCCGGAGTGCGCCAGCTGTCCGCCGATCATGGCGAACTCGACCGGCGCGACCGGATCACATGGGGTCAGGTGGCAGCCAGTGTAGAAAATGATTTTGAGATTCCGGTATTTGCCCGACATCCCCAACTTGGAGAGATCAAGCGATCCCTGCTGAAGCGAGGCGCTCAATTCGCCCTACTGTCCGGCAGTGGTGCGACGGTCTTTGGGCTCTTCGACGAGGAGTCCACGGCGCGGCGTGCAGGGGCCGAGCTGGCGCAGGACGCAGAGCTCAATCTCTTTGTCGTTCCAACATGTTCCGAGCCGCTCAGAATGTCATAGGATTCTCCCCAGGAAGCCGCACTCGGTTGACAATCTTCTCCGATTTCCGTTACAGTTCAGCCTCTTAGTTGGCTTCCTCAGCAGCGCGCAGCAAATAAAGGTGGCGGGTTCGAGACTACGCCCACCGTCGAGACGAACCACGTACGAGCAACACTTCCTGTTCCAGGCACGGGGAATTAGTCGAGGGATCGATGAGCAGAGAATTGATGATTTTCTCTGGCAATGCGAATCTTGCCCTCGCTCATGAGATCTGCGCCTATCTCGGCGCGAAGCTCGGCGAGGCGACGGTCGCGTCGTTCAGCGACGGAGAAATCCGCGTCAAGATTGAAGAGAACGTGCGCGGTGCGGATGTCTACGTGGTGCAATCCACCTGCAGCCCGGTGAACGACTCTCTCATGGAGTTGCTCATCATCATCGATGCCTTGAAACGTTCCTCGGCGTACCGCATCACGGCCGTCATACCGTATTTTGGATATGCCAGGCAGGATCGGAAGGATCAGCCGCGTGTGCCCATCACGGCAAAGCTTATCGCGGATCTCATTACGACCGCCGGTGCGGACAGGGTCTTGACCATGGATCTACACGCCGGACAAATCCAGGGCTTTTTCAACGTCCCTGTGGACCATCTCTATGCCTTGCCGGTGATTTTAGATTACATCACCAAGAAGAAGGTCAGCGATCTCGTGATCGTGTCGCCCGACGCCGGGGGCGTGGAACGAGCCCGTGCGTTTGCCAAGCGGCTACAGGCAAATCTGGCCATCATCGACAAACGACGAGAAGGCCCGAACCAGACGCAGATCATGAACATCATCGGAGACATCAAGGGAAAGAGCGCACTTCTGCTGGACGACATGGTCGATACGGCGGGAACGATTGTGCAAGGGGCTCAGGCCTGTGCGGACAAGGGCGCACGGGAGGTGTGGACCGCCTGCACGCACGCCGTGCTCTCGGGGCCTGCACTCGAGCGGCTTCAGCAGTCATGCCTGACACAAGTCATCACGACGAATACGATTCCATTACAGGACAAGCAGCGATTGTGCCCGAAAATTCATCAATTGTCAGTGGCGCCGCTGCTCGGCGAGGCGATCCGACGCATCCATGCAGATGAGTCGGTCAGTTCGCTGTTTGCCTAAGACAAGACAGCGTCAAGAGAGCGAGGGGACGGAGGAGTATCATGAAATTCGATTTGGCAGTGACGGTGAGAGAGAAATCCGGAAAAGGCGCGGCGCGTCAACTTCGCCGGAGCGGAAAGGTTCCCGGCGTGCTGTATGGCCAGGGTGAATGTTTGTTGTTGACGATCGAGCCGGAACCATTGACCAAGATTTTGAAGTCCCAGGCGGGAAGCACGGCCTTGATTACGCTGACGATCAATGGGGCTAAAGCCAAGGCCAAGCGGACCGCGCTGCTGCGTGACTTCCAGGTGGATCCAGTGGAAGGCAACGTGTTGCATGCCGATCTCTTCGAAATCTCGATGGACAAGCCGATTCGTGTCAAGGTGCCGGTCCATGTGATCGGAGGTACTCCGGCCGGCGTCAAGGAAGGCGGCATCCTTCACTACAATACGCGTGAACTGCATGTCGAGTGTTTGCCGGGCGCGCTGCCGGACCACATCGAAGTCGATGCGTCGGGGCTCGCCATCGGGCAGGGTATTCACCTTAAGGCGATGGCGAAGATCGAAGGCGTTCGGTACCTCGACGATCCGGATCAGATGGTGGTCAGCGTGGCGGTGCCGATGTCCGATGCCAAGCTTGAAGCGCTACTGACGAGCCAAGCCGCCGGCCCTGAGGGGGCCAAAGAGCCGGAGGTTGCGGCCAAGGGCAAGGCAGCGCTTGAAGGGGCGGAAGTCGCCGCTGCTCCCGGTGCGGCAACCCCTGCTCCGGCAGCCGGTGCTGAAGCCAAAGCGGGAGAGAAGAAAGAAGGTGCCGCTGCCGCCGCTGCTCCTAAAGCCGAAAAGAAAGAAGCCGAGAAGAAGAAATAACGTTGCGCCTCATCGTAGGACTGGGCAACCCGGGCGCGGCCTATGCCCAGACCCGTCACAACGCCGGCGTCTGGGTTGTGGAACGGGCCGCAGCACGATGGGCGGGTCGTCTTGTCAGGCGAGGCACGGCTCAGCGATCGTCCGTTCGCCACGGCTCCCAACTGATCGAACTGGCGGGGACGCTCGATTTCATGAACGTGACGGGCGCGCCGCTCAAAGGTCTTCTCCGCGAGTACCAACTCACCACGGACGATCTCATTCTCGTGCATGACGATCTGGATCTGGAGCCGGGCCGCCTGCGCATCAAGCAGGCAGGAGGACATGGCGGTCACAACGGCATCAAATCGGTGATCGACGCACTGGGAACCGCTCAATTCCTCAGAGTCAAAATCGGCATCGGCCGTCCGGCACCGGGGCAGGACTCCGCGGACTACGTCTTGGAAACGGTCACGAAGGAGGAGATGGAGGTGATTGAACCCTGTCTCGAGCGAGCGGTCGATGCCCTCGAGGTGCTGATTCACCGCGGGACGGAGCCTGCCATGAATCAATTCAATGTCCGTGAACGCGACAACGACAGCGAGGAATGAACGATCTGGAGTCTGAATCTTTGAACAGGCTGCTTGGTACGACAGCACCTATCATCTCCCATTCATAATTCACCATTGAGCGTAAAGTATGGCACTCTGCTGTGGCATGATCGGACTGCCCAATGTCGGGAAGACGACGGTCTTCAACGCACTGACCGCCGCCGGCGCGCTGGCGGCCAACTATCCTTTTGCAACCGTCGATCCCAATACCGGGATTGCATTGGTGCCGGATCCCCGTCTGCGCGCGCTGACGGACATTTTCAAATCCAAGAAGACCACGTATAGCACGCTGGAAGTCCGCGACATTGCCGGGCTGGTCGAAGGCGCCAGCAAGGGCGAAGGACTAGGCAATCAATTCCTGGGACACATCCGGGAAGTGGATGCCTTGTTGCATGTGGTGCGCTGTTTTCAGGGAAGCGATGTCGTGCACGTGAGCGGCAGCGTGAATCCCCTGAGAGACATCGGCGTCATTGAAACCGAACTAATGCTGGCGGATCTTGAAACACTCGAGCGTCGGAAACAGAAAACCGAGAAAAAGGTCCGGGCCGGAGATAAAAAAGCGGCCTTTGAAGTCGAATTCCTCACGAGGCTGATGGCGCTGCTCGACAAAGGGCAGTGGCTGGGCAACCTCAGTTATACGCCCGAGGAGCGGCTCATCCTCAATGAGTGCCAGTTGCTCGCCGCGAAGCCGGTGTTATTTGTGGCCAACGTGTCGGAACACCATAATGCCGATGCCATGATGGTGAATACCGTCCGAGATTTTGCAGAAAAGCGCTCGGCCAGGGTGGTCACGATCTGCGGACAGCTCGAAGCCGAGCTCTCAACGTTACCAGACGAAGAGC
>DASTFK010000063.1:0-3893 GCA_035719945.1 Nitrospira sp. | reverse complement strand
GCATGGTCGATAATTTCCAGAATAAATACTATTTCATTAATCTTTTTCCCCTCGGGTGAATAGATCAGAGGCCCAGGGTTATCGAGCGTGAAGGGGATGAAAAGGACGGGTGACGATCAAGCATGGTGACTGGAATTATTGCGACATGAGCCGAAAGAAGACACTGATCGAGGAGCCTCGATCCAAGAGGCCGCCCATGCAGGATCCGCCTTCGCGCAAGACGGACAAAGCGCCGGCAGGCGACCCGCCGGTCAAGCGACGGCCGGCCAAGTTCATGATGATGAGGGCGTGTTTTAAGCCGCTTGCGTCCCGTAGTGCTTGAAGAGCTGGACTTCGTAGCTAGGGGTAATGAGTTTCGAAGGGTCGTAGGCCGGGGCGGATTCGATGGCCTGTCTGGTCAACATCACGGCGACCGAGCGGTCGGCCCAGCTGATATGGTCGATGCGCATCATCTGCAGCAGCACTTTCTTTCCCGGCAGCCAGTTCCGCGTATCAACTTCGATGTACCGGACCGCCCACGTTTCGTCATCCACTACCAGGTCTTCGACGTGGCCGATGGCCCCGGTGGTCGCCTGGATGTCGTAGCCGGTAATTTCCCTGCTGCTGCGCAGATGCGGGTTTTTCGGCGCATCGGCCGGAAGCGTCGTGTCGATCGGCAGCGGCGGCGTCTCGGGATACGGCACCGAGCTTGCCCATTCGGTTGGCCCTGGTTCCCAGTAGGGCGCCCACTGGAAATGGCGAAAATAGGCCTCTTCATATTCTCGCGATAACGGCTTGGCCGCTTCGATCGGCGGAGCTCGTCTGATTTGGTCCTTCGTGAGGGCCAACTTCATCGTGCGATGCGCGTCATTGATCTCAGCCACGGCGGCAGGCGCCAACAACACTTCTCGGCTGAGCAACCACCCACCCGCCTTCACCACCAGATAGCGGATCGCCCAGTTGCGATCGTCAAAATAGACTTCCTGGACGCTGCCGATCTCGCCGTCGGTAGCAAGGATCGTCAACTCGGTCAACTCACGAATGCGCCGAAGTTGCTTCACGGGAGATTCTCCTGAGGCATGGACGTAGGCCGTAGGACAACGGTCTGGCTCGTCCTTGCGCTGGTGTTCTTATACAGAATGCCGGCGATGATGAACAGATAGGACAAAATCCTGATCATGTAGCCGAGCGGTTCATAGCCGAACGGCGGAACGCCTTCATCAACCACCACACGGCTCACGGCGATCCCAACGAACGACGCAGCAAAAAAGAGAAAGAAACGGTCGCCGGTCACTTTCCAAAACCGCACGAAGAACAGGCCCGCAATCACGTCCCCCATGATCACGGCCCCCAACAGCACATGCGTCAACGGCGTCATCAGATCATTCTCGCTCGAGAATCAGGCCGGGCAAGAGAATCAACAGACCGACAAGGGCCACGACATAGCGGTAGACGGTCAGATCAACGTCGGGAAACACCAATTTGTCCATGACGAGAAAGATATTGTTCAGCGCGGCAACGGCGAAAAACAGACTGCACCAGAACAGCAGGCGATATCGGGTCTTGTGGTAGGCCTGCAGCAGAAGCCACGCGCACATCAGGGCCGTGAGCATGCACAAGCCGTAGATCACCCCAGGAACCATTACTTGCCCTTTTTCTTGAGTGAGAACGCCTCGGCAAACTCGTGAAGGCGTGTGCGGGGCTTCGAATGAATCAAATTCGAGATCACCACCAGATGCTTTGAGTAGTAATACACGAGTCGATCGACGAGTTCCCTCAGGTCGCCAGTGGACGGCGAATAGCGGAACTGCCAGCCGATGTCCTCCTGCCGGCCGAGCAATAATCCTTGTCCCTTGAGCGCATCCAGCTCCGCCCGGCACGCCCGCTCGCTGATATACAGCCGTTCCGCCAAGGCGCAGGAATGCCACCAGGTGTCTGGCGCATTACGCATCATGATCAGCGCCTCGAGCTGCGCAATGGAACCGATGCGTTCAAGCACGAATTGCTGCACTTCAAGGGGAACGATTGGTTCTCCGTCGAATTTCTGGAAGTGCTCGTCGCTCACAATTACTCCGACAGCGACGAAGATGACAAAAAGGCGCTCGTGCCCGTGAGGCTCGCCGCCCGGCATCTGAGGATGGTCTCGATCAACCGCTCCGCGGCCGAATCCTTCGTCAAATAGGCGGCGGCGCCCGATTCCCGCATCGCATTTTCGTGGTGCCCCCCCTCATGCATGGACAGGCCGATCACGACCGTCCCCGGCAGCGCCCGCTTGATGCGCTTCGACGCCTCCACACCGTCCATTCGAGGCATGTTGACGTCCATGACGACGACGTCGGGTTTCAAGGCGACCGCCAACGCGACCGCTTCCTGGCCGTCAGCCGCCTCGCCGACGACTTGGAGCTCCGTGTGATAGCGCAACACGCTCGAGAGGCCGCTTCTGACGAGTGCGTGATCATCCACGAGCAGCACCCGAATGCGGAGCTTGTCCTCGAGAGAATCACTCTGTCTCGTGCGTTCCGGGCTGCCGCCAAACGCTGATTTCTGAGCACGGACCTGCGAATACTCCAACTCGGTGGCGGGCGGCTGCGGCATCACGTTGGCCTGCGGCTTCGGAGTCGGGGCCGGGGGTTGGGCACCAGCGGCAGGAAGGGGCAGCGTGAGCGTGGCCGTCGTGCCCTTGCCGTGTATGGACCGGAATTCGAAGGTCCCCCCCAGCGCGCGCATGCGCTCGCCGATGCTGAACAATCCAAATTTCGAAGCCAGGGTTGGGGGCGGCGAAGTGGTCGTATCGGATCCGAGGCCTTCGTCGATGACAGCGATCACCAGCCGTCCGTCGCGCTGCTCCATCCGAACCGCCGCCTGATCGACGCGGGCATGCTTCGCCACATTGATGAGGAGCTCTCTGATGGACTGGAAGATCAGGACCGACTGATCTTCGGGCAATGTGACGGACATGCCGTGCTGCACGTCCACCTGCACCGACAGCCGGTACTGCTGGCGCATCTGATCGGCCAGCCACTTGAGCGCCGCCGCCAGGCCGAATTCGTGCAGGGCCATCGGAGTCAGCTGGGCGACCAGCGATCGGGTGTACGTCAGCGCCTGTTGCAGGATGTCGTCGGATTCGCCAAGCCAGCTTTCGACTTCCGAGTCTCCCATTCGGCCGCGGGACTGCGCAACCTTCAGCCTCGCGCAGACCAGCAGTTGCGCAAGGTAATCGTGCAGGTCCGTGGCGATGCGTCGCCTCTCCCGCTGCTCGGCGATCGTCAGTTCTGACGCGAGTTGACGCAGCAAGGTCTGCGATTGGAGCAACTCCTTGGTACGGTCCTTGACGCGATCCTCGAGCTCTTCGGCCAGCCGACACACTCTCTCATGAATGGCCCGACGCTCAGTGACGTCCCGGTTCGTCTCAAGCACCAGGATGTCGCCGAATTCTTCGGTCATCGTCACCATCCGGCTTTCAACAATCACCGCCTGTCCGTCCTTGGTCGCTTGACGGATCTCGCCCTGCCACCGCCCGTTCTCGAGCAACTGCCGGTGAAAGTCCTCTTCGGAGAGCGGCAAGGCGGAGGACAACAATCGATGGATCGGCCGGCCGGCCGCCTCTGCTACTTTCCACCCGTACAGTTCCTCCGCTCCGTGATTCCAGTAGATGACGCCTCCGCCCATCCGCCAGACCACCACCGCATCATGGGTCTGAGCGAGCAGGCCGGCACGCCAGCGAAGTTCCGCCTCGGTCCGCTTGCGTTCCGAGATGTCGCGCAGGATGCCCGTGTACCGGACTTCCCCATTGGAAAAACTCTCGCTGACGGCAATCTCGACGGGAAAGTCGTCGCCCTCCCGGCGCCGCCCGTTCACTTCCCGCCAGAGACCGATGAGCCGCATGATGCGGCTGGCCGCATCGGCGGGGGATT
>DASTFK010000062.1:0-4745 GCA_035719945.1 Nitrospira sp. | reverse complement strand
GCACGTCTCTCTGGATTGATCCACGGAGGAAGCTGGAAGTGGTATTGCTGACGAACCGCGTGCATCCGAGCCGAAGTAACGACTCAATTCGGGGCTTCCGGCCCCTCATCCACGACCTGGCCTATGGGGTATTGACCCGTGCCTAGAGTTACGCGCGGTCGGGGTAGTCTATCCAGGTTTCTTTTTCGGCGAGGTACTTGGATCCCTTGAAATTCGCCCGGCTCCTGAGCCGGATGAACCCGAAGGCCTGGAGTTTTTGCACCAGTTCCGCGACGGCGGCAGCGATCGTAGGATGCGATTGGCCTTCCACGGTCAGAGCCTCGTACATGACCTTGCCTTGGTAGCCCGACGGCGTGCGATTGACGAGAACGGCCCGGTTGAAGTAGCGGTCGCTTGGATCGACGCCTTCCAACTGATGTTTCTCGACCAGTCCGTCTCGTTTAAACAGCGAAGCCAGAGCATTCATCGACTCCTCCGTACGCCTCCGAAGAGGCTGCAGTATAGGCACATCCGAAGCTGACTGCAAGCCGTTGACTTCATTGCGGTGCCCACCTATTATTCCGTGCTCGTCGCGGTTGCCGCCTGTGTTCGAGACCGCATGAATATCCCCAACAGCTTGACCATCCTTCGCATTTTACTGATTCCAGTCTATGTCGGGTTGTTGGTTTACGAGCGGTTCGATGCGGCGATGGGTGTGTTACTGCTGGCCGGTGTGACCGATGCGCTCGATGGAACGATCGCCCGGGCCGCCAATCAACGGACGCGTTTAGGCGCCTTCCTGGACCCGTTGGCGGATAAGCTGCTCCTGACCTCCGGGTTCATTACGCTGTCGGCCATCCATCTTATTCCTTCGTGGGTGACGATCCTCGTGGTGAGCCGTGATGCCATGCTGCTGCTGGGAACCGCCGTGGCGCAGTTTACCGAGTCGAACATCGACATTGCTCCAACGTTTTTCGGGAAGGGGGCGACCTTTCTCCAACTGGCCTACGTGCTGCTCGTCATTTTTCTCAGCTCCCGTCAGATGGATCTGTCCTTACTCAACCCTCTGCTAGTCGCAATGGTGGCATTTACGGTGTCATCGGGCTGTCATTATCTGTATCGTGGATATCGGTCAGCCGGGTCCTCCCCGTCTTAAGCGCTCATCCTACGCCCTCGTCATCAGCCTCCGCATAGATTCTGCATTTGTTTGACAGGTTTTTAGGTCGCCAGTAGACTCGCCAAGTAGGTAATTTCGCCGAGAAAACCGGCCGTTGAACGGAGCCTCGAAGGATAAGAGTGACCTATGGCGACATTTGCGTATGTCGGGCGGACACGATCCGGGTCGGTCAAAAAAGGAGAACTCACCGCCAAAAGTAAGGACGAGGCGGTCGACCAACTCCGAAAGCAGAGCGTCGTTGTCACGAGCCTCGAAGAAAAAACCGGCGGTGGGCTGAAGTTCAGCTTCGGCTCCGGGTTGACCGACAAGGACCTCGTCGTCTTTACAAGGCAATTCGGCACGATGATCAACGCCGGCCTGCCGCTCGTGCAATGCCTCGAAATCCTCTCCACGCAATCGGAAAATAAGGTCCTTCGTGATTCCGTCGGCGAGGTGAGAGGGCAAGTGGAAGCCGGCTCCACATTTTCAGACGCGCTGCGGAAGCATCCAAAAGTCTTCGACGACCTCTACGTGAACATGGTCCACGCCGGCGAAGTCGGCGGTCTCCTTGACACTATTTTGACCCGTCTGGCCAAGCACATTGAAAAGGCGATGAAGCTGAAGGGACAGATCAAATCCGCGATGATTTACCCGTCGGCGATTCTCGGCGTGGCGGGCATCGTGATCACCGTACTGATGATTTTCGTTATCCCGATCTTTGCGCAGATGTTCAACGAGCTCTCCGGCGGAAAGGTCGGGTTGCCTGGTCCCACGCAGCTCGTGATTGATATCAGCAACGCCTTTCAATCGTATTGGTACATCGCAGCTGGCGTGATCTTCGGTGCCGTCATGCTCACCAAGAAATATTATGCGACGCCCAAAGGAAGGTACGCCATCGATAAGTTCCTGCTGAAGACTCCCGTATTCGGCGATCTCATTCGAAAGGCGTCCGTCGCAAAATTCACGAGGACGCTGGGAACGCTGCTGTCGAGCGGCGTCCCGTTGCTGGACGGCTTATCCATTTGCGCGAAGACCTCCGGCAACAAAGTCATCGAAGAAGCGCTGATGAACGCGCGGGTCAGCATCAGCGGAGGCAAAACCATCGCCGATCCGCTGACCTCGAGCCAGGTGTTTCCCAAGATGGTCACCCACATGATTGCCGTCGGAGAATCCACCGGCGCGTTGGATGCCATGCTGGGAAAGATCGCCGACTTTTACGAGGATGAGGTCGATCAGGCAGTGGCCTCTCTGACGTCGCTCCTCGAACCGATGATGATGGTCTTCTTGGGCGTCGTGATCGGGTTCATTGTCATCGCGATGTATCTGCCCATTTTCAAAATGGCATCGGCGATTGGCTAAGCTGAAGCACCCATCGCAAGACTCCTTCACTGCCTCACCCGACTGGGTAGGCATCTTGTAACCGCGACAACTGATGGACGCGTTGCGCGCCAGGCTTCATTGGTTGATGGGGCTGCGGGTGACGTTCGTCACCCTGATGCTGGGTGTGTCCGTTGTCTTCGAAGCAGCCGGTACTCGTGTAGAAACCTTCTATGCGCTGATCGTCCTGACCTATGCCCTCACGATTCCTTCCGCGCTGCTCCTCCGGGCGCTCAAAACCCCCTCTGCTCTCACGACCTTTTTTTGGACACAAGTAGGCATCGATTTCCTGTTGGAAACGGTCCTCGTCGCGCGCACCGGGGGGGTCGAGAGCCCGTTCGCGGTCCTCTATGTCATCACCGTGGCCGTGGCCAGCTTGATCCCGCAACGCCGGGTTGGGCTCTTTGCCGCCTGCACCTGCATCATTGTGTTCGGCGTCGTCACCAATGCGCAGCTCTACGGACTGGCTCCAAGCTGGTCCGGTCAGATCGGCCACATCAGTGCCGCATCGATGCTGCAAACCTTCGGGGTCTATGCCTTGGCTCTGCTCGTCGTCGGCCTGTTGAGCGGAACCTTGGCGGAGCAGCTCCATCTGGCCGATCAATCGTTGCGCGAGAAGGAACAGGGATTGACCCGGCTCCAGGCCTTTCACGAAAACATCGTCCGAAGCATCAGCAGCGGGGTGTTCACGGCCGATGCAACAGGCGCGGTCACCTCGTTCAACCCTGCGGCGCAGGAAGTGACGGGCTATTCGGTCGGGCAAGTGCTTGGACGGTCCTGGCGTGAAATCTTCAATTGGCATCCGAATGAGCCGTCAGACGAGGGACCAGCCCTGGCCGTGCCCGCCATGACGCGGTTTGAAGTGGAATGCAAGGGCGCCAATGGGAACCGGCTTGTGCTCGGCATGACTGTCTCGCCGTTGCACGAGCAAGATGAACCGCACGGATTGGTTGGAGTCTTCAAGGATCTGACCCAGATCCGTGATCTCGAAGAAGAAATGCGCCGCAAAGAATGGCTCGCCAATCTCGGTGAGATGTCGGCCGGCATGGCACACGAAATCAGGAATCCCCTCGGGGCGTTGGCCGGCGCGATGCAAATGTTGCGCAAGGAAGCGATTTCCGACGCCACCGATCGACGACTCATGGACATCGCGGTCCGCGAAGCCACGAGGCTCGACGCCATCATCACCGAATTTCTTCAGTATGCGAGGCCGCCGGCGCTCGACTTGGCTGAGCATAATATAGACAAAATTCTTGCCGAGACGTTGGATCTAGTACAACATGAAGCGCGGACCAGAAAACAGATCACGATCGCAACGTCATTGGCCGGGGGGTCCCTCTCCGCCCAAGTGGACCAAAACCAGATGCGGCAAGTGTTTTGGAACCTCGCCACGAATGCGTTTGATGCCATGCCGGACGGCGGAAAGCTGACCATCACGACCGGGTCTCGTCGCATCGACGCTGGGGGACGCAAAGGCGACGTCGTTGAAATTGCCTTTCAGGACACAGGCGAAGGCATTGCGCCAGGGAACCTGGATAAGATTTTTCTCCCCTTTTTCACGACGAAAAAAGAAGGCTCGGGTCTAGGGCTCGCGGCAGTGCATCGCATCGTCGATCTCCATGGCGGCTGGATCAAAGTGGAAAGCCAGCCTCAGCAGGGGACCCGCTTTGTGGTCTGCCTGCCCCGTTCCGGGGGCGATGGCGTGCGGTTATGGCATGAGGGACGAACACCGTGGAAAAGATCTTAGTCGTTGATGACGAGAAGAGCCTGCGCGAAGTCATGAGCATCATGCTCAAGCGAGCGGGCTACGAGGTGACCGAAGCTTCCGACGGCGAGCAAGCCATCGGCCAGGTCAATAAGGAAATCTACGATCTCGTCATCACCGATCTTCGCATGCCCAAGGCTGACGGGATGGATGTCCTCAAGGCGGTGAAATCGTCCTCGCCCGAGACGGTGGTACTGGTGGTGACCGCTTTCGGGACGGCGGACTCGGCCGTCGAAGCGATGAAGCAAGGTGCTTACGATTACCTCACCAAGCCGTTTCAGGTGGACGAGGTTCAGCTCATCATCCGCAATGCCCTCGAGAAACGCCGCTTGTCGACCGAGAACATGCTGCTCAAGCGCGAAATGGCCAGTCAGTCCTCGTTTGCGCAGATCGTCGGGCAAAGCGAAGCCATGCAAAAAGTCTTCGACGTCGTTCGCAAGGTGGCTGATTCGAAAAGCAACGTCCTCA
>DASTFK010000061.1:0-6380 GCA_035719945.1 Nitrospira sp. | reverse complement strand
TTTTATGAAGCGGGACGCCGGTGTTTCACTATTACACCCCTATTGCCCACTTAGCGCCTTCCTTCGTCTCCAATAAAAATAAAGCGGAAGGCCGCCCAACACTGTCAGCGCTCCATAGAAGGCTTCGACCGGTCGCTGCAGGAAGCTCGAGCCCACGACCAACGTGGCCCCCGAGATGAGCAGAGCCGGCAATGCCGGATACCACGGACTGCAGTAGACGGGGCCCGGATCCTGACTTCTTGAACGAAGAGGGAAGATGGCCGACAGGGTCAGCCCCATGAAGAATGCCAGCACCATTCCACTGTAGATAATCAATTGCTCGAAGGTGCCGCTCACGATCAGCGCTGAAGCCCAGAGCGATTGAAAGAGAATCGCACGTGCCGGGACGCCGGTTTCGGGATGGCGGTAGGCCAGCCATGAGGTGATCACACCGTCTTGCGCCATGGCCCAGTAGACGCGTGGGCCGGCCCAGGTCATGGCGCTGACGGCTCCGGCAATGGAAACGCAGAGTAATGCCGCGACCAAGCGTCCGCTATCCGCTCCCCATAAGGCCGCCGCAGATTTTTCGGCGACCGGCACGATGGGTTCCTGAGCCAACTCGGCGACCGACAAGGCGGACAGATACACGAGGTTCAACAGCACATACATGGCCGCAACGAACGCCGTTCCGCCGATCATCACTCTGGGCAGCGTGCGGCGAGGATTGGCGATTTCAGTGGCAATAAACCCGGCCACGTTCCACCCGAGATAACAATAGATCACGATCACGAACGCGACGGCGAGGGATCCTGCTTTCGGGGGTTCGACCACATGCCGATCCGACAGCCAGTCCCAATGCGCAGCGCTCGCCGATAAGCCGCCAAGAATCAGGACGCCGATGGCCAGTACCTTCGTGCTCGTAATCGTGCGCTGCAACCGGCCGCCGCCATCCAGGCCTCTGCAATGGACCAGCGTCACGAGCCACAACAGCGCCAGCGAGAGCCCTTTGGCACCCCACCCAGTCTCGTCCGTGACGGGGAAAATCCTAAAGGCATATGCTGAGAAACTAATTGCGGATGCGGCAATGGCCGCGCCGAAGCCGATCGTAAACGACGTCCAGCCGCTGAGAAAGGCCACCAACGGTCCATAGGCTTCGCGCAGATACACGTAATCGCCGCCGGCATGTGGAAGCCGCGAGCCAAGCTCGCCATAGACCATCGCACCGCCGATCGCAAAGAGGCCGCCCACGCTCCAGAGCAAGAGAATCAGCATCGGATCGCCGAGATCTCTCGCCAGCAGACCTGTGGTCGTGAAGACGCCGCCCCCGATGATATTGCTGACCAGGAGGCAGCTCGCGGTAAACCAACCGATGGTGTCGATGCGTCCGCTGGATCGAAGCATGTCGGGCCTTTCTTTTGTCGGGCGACTCTCCTACCATATCCGCCGATGGCTGAGAAGCCGAAGAAAAAGGCTCACGCTGGCGGGGCGAGTCGCAGACGGAAGCCGGCTGGGCAGTCCACGGGTCTGACTGCCACGGAACTGCAAGCGGCGGCCCCGCCAGGCGAGGTGGCGGAGCTGCACCGGGCGATCGAAGAGGATGGCGGCAGGGCCCTCGCTGTGTACCGGGAACCGTACGGAGGTCACTGGCTCGTGCTTGCGGCACTGCCGATCGCTCTGGTCGAGCCGACGCCGTATCAGCGCAACCTGTCCGATACCCATGTCAGAAAACTTGAAGCGGTCATCGGGAAACTCGGCCGGTTCCTCGATCCGATCATCTCGGTCCGCGTGCCGAAGGACCAGGCGGCGAAATATTGGACGCCCAACGGACACCATCGTCTCTCGGCCATGCGCACCCTGGGAGCGAAAACCATTGTGTCGCTCGTGGTTCCGGAACCGGCCGCCGCCTATCAGATTCTGGCGCTCAATACTGAGAAGGCTCACAACCTCCGTGAAAAGGCCCTCGAAGTGATTCGCATGTACAAGGAGCTCATGCAGTTGGACCATGCGACCGAAGAGGCTTATGCGTTGGAATTCGAGGAGCCGGCGTTGATCACGTTGGGACTCTGCTATGAAGAACGGCCGCGATTCAGCGGAGGGGCCTACCATCCCGTGCTCAAACGGGTGGAGGAATTTCTGAAGAAGCCGTTGCGGACGGCCATCGAGTCGCGGCATGAACGGGCTCGGAAGCTCTTGGGGCTGGACGATGCGATCGTCAAACAGGTCGAAGTCCTCAAGGCAAAAGGGCTGACCAGTCCCTACCTGAAAAGCTTCGTCGTCGCACGCGTCAATCCCCTCCGTTTCCGGCCCAAAGATGCCCCGCCTCTTTCCTTCGACGACGCTCTGGACCGCATGATGCAGGCCGCTGCCAAATTCAATCCAGACAAGATCAAGATGGACGATCTTGCCAAATCGGGAGGCGCGCCGGACGAGTCCGAGTAGCGGTTCCCGCCTTGTTTCTTTCGTAAATCCCCCCGTACAATAACCTCTCGCTGCTAACCCGGGAGGCCGCTATGGGTCTTGCTGACAACAAATGTATCCCCTGCCGCGGCGGTGTGCCCCCTCTTCCCAGTGATCGGGTACAGGCGTTATTGAAGGAACTCGGCCGCGGGTGGTCCTTGAGCCCTGAAGGCCATCTCGAACGACTGTATACCTTCAAAGACTTCGCGCAGGCCTTGGCCTTCGTCAACAAGGTGGGTGCCGTGGCCGAGGCCGAGGGCCATCATCCTGATCTCCACTTGTCATGGGGAAAGTGCAAGATCGAGATCTGGACGCATAAGATCAATGGACTGACCGAAAGCGATTTTTACCTGGCGGCAAAGGCCGACAGGGAATTTGAACCGTTTCGAGCGATGGCGGGTGGGTGATCACAGCGTGACTCCCGACGGGAATTCGACAGGGCATGCGATGGGCGACGCGCAGGTGGCGCTCGTGAACATGCCGTTCAGCTTTTCGAAGTATCCGTCCATCCAGCTCGGCACCCTTTCGGCGTTGCTCAAATCACAAGGTATTGCGGTCGATTGCCACCACTTAAACGTGCGGTTCGCGCACAAGATCGGCGTGCCGCTGTACGAACTCATTTGTGAGAAGCGGGCGCTCTTCGGCGAATGGCTGTTTTCTTACCTGCTATTCCGTGACAACCCCAAGCGAGCGGAATACCCCCGAGTCTTCAAGCCCGTCTTCGAACAAATCGCCCAACAGAGCGGACAGCCGATCGGCTACTTCGAGGAAATGGCCACAAAGATCGCGCCACAGTTTCTGACGTGGGCACTGACCGCGATCGATTGGGGCCGCTATAAGCTCGTCGGCTTCACTTCCACGTTCGACCAGAACGTGGCGAGCCTCACGATGGCCAAACTGATCAAGGATCTCTACCCCGAAGTGACCGTCGTGTTCGGAGGAGCCAACTACGATGGAGAGATGGGGTTGGAGTACTTTCGTGCGTTTCCCTTTATCGACCACGTGGTCGTGGGGGAAGGCGAAGTCGCGTTTCCGGCGCTCGCTCAGCAGGTGCTGGCAGGAGGCTCCACTGAGTGTCCACCGGGAGTGGCATTTCGCCAGGACGGTCAAGTCCGGCTGACGCCGAACCCCGCGCTTTTCACCGACTGTGCGCGGACCGGTCCGCCCGACTATGATGACTATTACCATTTGCTGGCTGAATTGGGCGAGACGGCCAAGGGCCTCGATCGGATTCTCCTGTACGAAGGCTCCCGCGGCTGTTGGTGGGGCGAAAAACATCATTGCACATTTTGCGGGCTCAATGCCCAAAGCATGAAGTTTCGCGCCAAAGCGCCCGAGCAGGTCGCCCGCGAAATGACACATCTTTCTCACCGGTACGATACGGCGCGCTTCCGCCTGGTCGATAACATCATCGACATGAAATACATCGATGAGCTCTTCGGGAAGTTTGCGGCCGACCACTGCGACCTCGACGTCTTCATCGAGACCAAGAGCAATCTTCACAAATCCCAGATCAGGACCTTGGCGCTCGGCGGGGTGAAGTGCATGCAGCCCGGTCTCGAAAGCTTGAGCGCCACTCAGCTCAAAGCGATGGACAAAGGCGTCACGCCGATGCAGAACATTGTGTGCCTGAAATGGAGCTATTATTACCGGATAACAGTGTCCTGGAATATTCTGTTGGGCTTTCCTGGCGAGACCAACGGCGATTATCTGCGTCAAATCGACTTGATTCCGTCCTTAGTCCATTTACAGCCGCCGGAAGCCACGGGAAAATTCTGGTTGGAGCGGTTCAGCCCGTACTATGCCCGACCACACGATTACGGTGTGCGGATGACGGGCCCGGGATTGGCCTATGAATATGTGTATGATGCCCGGCAGGTCGACTTGTGGAAGATCGCCTACGACTTCGAGTACGAATTGGAGAACTGGCCGATCGATCCGCATGTCTACCAACAGCTGGTGTCCACGGTCCAGGGCTGGCAGCGGCTCCATGCCTCGAATGACCGTCCGTTTCTGTATTATTCGAAGGCGTTGGGGTATGTGACGGTATACGACGGGCGGAACCCCAAGGCGCCTATGCGACGCCGGTACGATGGATTGGCTGCCATCCTTATTGAGATGTGCAACGAGTCACCGAAGAGTCTCGATCAGATTCGCGCAACTCTCGATGAGTCCAAGACGAATCGAGAGCCACTGGAATCGGCATTGGTCGACCTGACCACCAGGCGGGTGCTGTACGAAGAGCGTGGCAAGTATTTCACGCTTGCTATCCCAGAGCATCCGTACCTCTAGCAGGATGCTGAAAAATGACGTTGGCTGCGGTCTCAGTCGCCTGTCCGCCTCAACGTACCACAACCGCACGCCTCGGCGTCCAAGCTCCCTGCGGCCTAACCAGCGGCGTTTTTGAGCATCCTGCCGGCACTCTGGTACGCCACTCTTACATGGACAGCTTCTCGGCCACGTTACGCATCTGCACACCGTGCACCAGTGAGGCTCCGCCCCGGATGGCACAAGCCACGTGCACGGCTTCGGTCATTTCCTCCACGTTCGACCCCTTTTCAAGCGACGCCTGTGTGTAGGCATCGATGCAATAGGGGCACTGCACCGTGTGAGCGACTGCCAATGCGATGAGTGCCTTTTCTCGCTCGGTCAACGCTCCCTCGGCAAAGACCGCGCTGTAATAACTCATGAACTTGTCCCAGAGCGCTGCGTTGCCCTTGCCCATATCTGCAAACTTGCTCAAATCATGCGGATGGTAATAGGTGTCCATACGACGCTCCCCTCGTGAATAGACGGCGTTGACGAGTGATTACGCGTTGCTCGGAGGCTCCGGATCGGCTTGGGACAAGACCTGGGAAAACCGATTTCCGACAATGGCTGACACTTTCGCCATCAAATCGGTGACTTCCTGCCATTCATGTGGCAGCAGATCCTGTTTGAGTTGCGGGTGGATTGCCCATTGCGTCTCAACCTGCGAGCCGTTGCGGCTGACCAGGACGCGAAGCAGCTCGACGTC
This sequence comes from Nitrospira sp., assembly GCA_035719945.1. GTDB lineage: Bacteria > Nitrospirota > Nitrospiria > Nitrospirales > Nitrospiraceae > Nitrospira_C. Next base: position 928 of record DASTFK010000061.1, on the reverse strand, counting down.
CAATGAGGTCGCTTCAGCTCCGGAGGATTGAGGTTGGCCGTTGGATGAGCCTGACGGAGGTGTTGATGTGGCCATGCGTTGTACTCCCTGAGGTTCCCTCTCTCATCATATCGCACTGTGATTCGCCCTGTACATTGCCAGTCTATTCTGAGACCACCGTGCCACGGCGAGCATTAGGACCGCAGATTCTCCCCGAGGACCTCGAGCATTTCGTGATGAATCCGCCCGTTGCTTGCGACGAGTTCCGGCTGGTAGATCGAATGGGCGTTGCCGCGGAGATCGGTGATGCGTCCTCCGGCTTCCCGCACGATCACCGCTCCGGCGGCCATGTCCCAGGGGCTGAGTTTGATCTCCCAAAATCCATCGAACCGGCCCGCCGCGACATAACAAAGATCCAGAGCTGCGCTACCGGTGCGCCGCACGCCCTGAGCCTTGAGCGCGAAGCGCGCGAAGTGATCAAGGTTGTTGTTGGGCGTGTCGCGGATGTCATAGGCAAAACCGGTGACTGTGAGGGCCGCCTCAAGCTGCGCGGTATTCGAGACGGCGATTGATCCGCCGTTCAAGAGGGCTCCCCGGCCGGTTTCTGCGGTAAACAATTCGTCACGCGTGGGGTCATACACCACGCCAACGAGCAATTCTCCATCGCATTCGACCCCGATCGAAACGGCATAGACGGGAAATCCGTGTGCAAAATTCGTGGTGCCGTCCAGAGGATCGATGATCCAGCGGTAACGCGATGGTTCGTCCACTCCGGCTCCTCGTTCTTCTGCGAGCGTGCGATGGCTCGGGAAATGCCGGCGGATGTGATCGATAATGCATTCCTCCGCCGCGTGGTCAGCATCGGTGACCAAATTGATGGGGTGGTTCTTGCGTTGAATGTGGAATCCCGACCGCGCGTAGTTCAACAACACCTTACCGGCGGCGGCCG
>DASTFK010000060.1:0-3448 GCA_035719945.1 Nitrospira sp. | reverse complement strand
ACTCCCCGCCGGCAAGCCGGCAAGGTCCGCCGACGCGTCAGGCCGACTTGGTCGGGACGATCACTGCGGTCACGCCCTTCGAGCCGGTGACCGAACAGTGCACCCCTCCGGAGCAACTCGATCCAAACGGTTCCGTCTCGAGCGACGATCCGCCGGTGTGCACCGATGCGGACAGCGACATCGAGGGAACGATCCTCGTCGAGGCGTCACGCGGTGAACCGGTCGGCGGGCTCGGTGACAAGGCCAGCCTCACGATCCGCCGACACACGACCGCCATTTGGATCTGCGGGCCGACCGACGCGCTCGTTCCTGGTTCGTTCGGGGACCTGGTGCCCGGCCAAGCCGTGTCGGCGTGGGTGGACGGGCCGGTCGCGGAGTCCTATCCGGTCCAGGCAACCGCGTCGGCGCTCGCGGTCGTCGGGTGCGGTCCGTAGGAGAATTGTCATGAGACGCACATGGACAATCATCGCGGTACGGGACGTATTCGGCAGCCTGAAGTGGTATCAGGCTCTCTTGGGCTTGACCCAAAGCACCCCGGAGCACGACTACTTCGGCCAAGTTCTAGACGCTGACGGCACAGTTTTGCTTTGCCTTCATAGGTGGGGGGATCACGAGCACCCTCCCCTATCCAGTCCCGAGAATGGAAAACCCGGGAATGGCGTGCTCTTGTTTCTTCGCGTTGACGACTTTGACGAAACTCTGTCAAGAGCACGGAATCTTAGGCTTTGCCTTGAAGAGGAACCACACATCAATCCAGGCACGAAAACCTTGGAGTTCTCTCTACTGGATCCTGACGGTTATTATGTCTCAATAAGTGCGCTGGCTACGGCCTAACTGTCGCGCAGCTCAGAACGGATATTTTCTTGCGTTTGATTTATCGATCGCGATCCAGCCGGAGCCGGCGAGGCCGTGCGGAGTCCCGGGAATACTTTTCAAGTTCATGTAGCCGGGCAGGCCAAGGTCGAGACCGGCGGCAATCTTCTCCCCCTTAATGAGCATCAGCGCCAGCTTGTCCTGCGCCTGCCCTGCGATAAGCGGGTCCCACAGAAAAATCTTGTCGACCGCGCCGTCGTCCAGGAATTCGCCCGCCGCCGACGGCAGGCTCGTTCCTATGACGCAGGTCTTGCCCTGAACCCCGGCCTCCCGGACTGCTCGTCCAATTCCCGCCACATCCACAACTGAGCTGCCTTGGAAGCCCGTGAGGTCGGGATGTTTTGCCAGCAGCTCCTTCGATTCCTGATAGGCGGTTTCGAGGCGCTCGGCGGATTCAACCGGCTCAGAAATGCGCACGATCTTCGGATACTTCTGCCTCGCGCGCTCGTAAGCCGCAGTTGCCCATCGCATATGGCTGCGGGCGGTGGTGTGGCCGACGAATGCGACGTACTTGCCACTACCACCCATGCACTTCGCCAGCTCATCCATCAGGTACGAGCCGTAGGCGAGGTTATCGAATGCCTCGATGTCTACATCGGTGTTCACCTGGTTGCTCGCCTCGTGTGTCACCACTTTGATTCCCGCCGCCCGGGCCTGCTTCAAGACCTCCTCGAGCGCCTCCGGCGAATTCGGAACAACCGTGATAGCGTCGGGCTTCTCCGCAATCAGCTTCCGAATAATCTCGACCTGCTTCTGCGGATCGGCGTCGTCCGGGCTGATCATGGTGGCGTCAACGCCATTCTGCGCGGCAAACTGTTTGATCCCTTCCTCCATGCGCTCAAACCACCCGAGCCCAGTTCGCTTGACGACCGTGACAATCCCTATTTTCTTCGTCTTCCCATCGTTTCGGTCGTCTTGGCTGCGTGCAGCACTTACCGCAGACAACGCAACCACAAGAATGGATGCCAGCCCGGCAACGGCTACGCGCCTCGAATTACGCATCACGTCCTCAATGATTCATAAATTAGAAAAAACCGACAACGCGACAGGTCTCTAGCGTATCGAGAAGATTGCTAACCGCTAGGAGTCGGTTGGAGCGTTGATACGATTGCACCATGTCACATTTTCGTCCGCCTTTCTGACCTGCGGTTCCATCTCTTTGCAACCCGTCCATCTTCACCGATGCACTTCAGTTTCGTGCTTTGCGTGACCGCTAAACCCAACGGTAGACACGTCCTCCAGGCTTAGTGGCTAGCGATCGTGTTGCCAAGCCGGACGTCGGCCTTGCGAACCTTCGCGCTGGCATTCGCATCGACCAGGAACTTCACCGTCGCCTCCGGGCTGCGCGTCACAAAGACGGCGTTCATGAACTTCTTCTCAATCGCAAGCTGCTTGAGGAGCGGCATAAGAGGTTTACGCTTATCCATTGGCGCATCTGTCGGCCGAGACAGATCCCCACAGGGCCGCTCCCAATATCCGCCAGCGTTGTAGAAAATCATCGGGGTCGGCGAGTGGCCTTCGCCAACATAGTAATTTTGGGCCGCGTCCTGGAAAATTTCCTGAACGGTCCCGCCATTGCCCTCAAAAAAGATGATGCCCTTGTTGGCGAGCGTCACCAAGCCGACTTCACGCAGACTGTTGAAGAACATTTTGCTGTGGTGACTGGCAAAGAAATTCGGCGGCTCATGACCGTAGAACCACGTCGGAATGCCGAGACTGGCCTTTTCTGCCGGCGGCTCCCTGTCCCAGCTTCCTACTATGAGCTTGCGTGCTGCCATGGCGGTTCCGCGCCACTCCTTCGACTCGAAGAGTTGATTGGTGAGTAAGGTCCGGACTTCGCCCATAAGCTTTTCATCGGCACCCGCGAGCAGGGCCCCCAGATTGCCGGCTTCCATGAGTCCCGGTCCACCACCAGTGAGAATGAGAAACCCCTTCTCCGTTAGCGTCTTTGCTATTGCCACGCATTCCCAATAGACATCCGCCTTGCCGGCGCTCGCTTCGTCCTTGGTGAGCTGACGCTTGAAATCATGGCCACCCATAATCGCGACCACATTCCGATCCTTGAGAAAGGTCTGGACCGCCTGCTCCTGCACGGTGTCGTGCAGGCGGGCAGCGATCGACTCAGCAGGTTGAAGCCTGCGCGGGACATTCTTCTTCTCGTTGAAGAAAACGAAGCCGGCATGATCAGGCGTACCCTCCCAACCCGAACCGTCCTCGGAAATGCCCTTGTAGAGATCGCCGACCGTGTAAATTCCTGGTGCAAATGCGGGAAGTGAAGATGGTAGGACTGACAATTCTGAGACGATACCTGCGCCATCCGCCCGTATCTTCGCCGCCAGAGTGTCACCTATCGTGCACCCGAGGAACGTGCAGCCGCGCAGGCTGACCGCGCCAAACGCACCATCCAGGGATAAGAGATCGAGGCCCTGCACCGTTGCCGGCTCCGTCGCGCCTCCGTTTAGCCAAGCTTCAGCGTCCACTAGCGAATCGATGAATAGCATGCCACCGGATTTAGGCGCAGCGAGCCTAAGCGCAGCGGCGTCTCCTGTAGCTCTGCCCTCCCCCCTGGCTGGTC
>DASTFK010000059.1:0-3182 GCA_035719945.1 Nitrospira sp. | reverse complement strand
AGAGATGCATCCGATCCCGACGTTGCAAATCGGAGCGGAGGTCGAGCAGGAACAGGTAGCGCGGTTGTCGGATCTCCGAAAGATTCGAGACCCATTCAGAATGGCCGGCGCCGTGGAAGAACTGCAAGAGGCGGCGTCCTGCGGTGAGAACGTGATGCCCTATTTGATCGAGGCGGTGAAGGCCAAGGCGACGCTCGGGGAGATTTGCTCGGCACTTGAAGAGATCTATGGAGCCTATCGGGAACCGGTAGTGCTCTGAGGCGGAGGCAATACGATGAAGCTCGGGGCATTCGACATTTATCCCGTGACCGACGGCCGGTTTGCGCTGGACGGTGGGGCCATGTTCGGAGTCGTTCCGAAGGTTCTCTGGGAACGATGCTGCCCGGTGGATGAGTTGAACCGAATCCCGCTGAGTCTCACCGCTCTGCTCATCCGGGCTCATGGGAAACACATCCTGGTCGATACGGGGCTGGGGGCCAAAGAAAACGAAAAATTTCACAGCATGTTTGCCGTGGAACGCACGCCGACGCTGCAGGAATCACTGAAGCGTCTCGGCCTGTACCCGGAAGACATTGATCTCGTGATCAATACGCACCTCCATTTCGATCATGCGGGAGGCAATACGACGAAGGCGGACGACGGGACCCTGCGTGCGACCTTTCCAAAAGCGCGCTATGTGGTTCAGCACGGCGAATTTGAAGACGCTGCCTGCGCCAACGAACGCACGCGAGTCAGTTACCGGCGGGACAACTTTACGCCGGTCGCACACCTTAATCAGTGGGAATTCCTTCACGGCGATACCGAACTGGTTCCCGGAGTGAAGGCCATCGTCACCGCCGGTCACACGCGCTGGCATCAAAGCGTCAGAATTGAATCGGAAGGAAAGGTCGCATTCTTTCTCGGCGATTTGATCCCGACCGTCTCCCATCTCCCGCTCCCGTACATCATGGGCTACGACCTCTTTCCCATTCAGACGTTGGAGACGAAGCGCTGGGTGCTGGATCGCGCATTCGAGGAACAGTGGCTGCTGCTCTTCGAGCATGATCCGGTCGTCCAGGCCGGATACGTCCGGAGGGATGAGGAAGGCAAATATTTTCTTCGGGAGGGGACAGCATGGCAGTAACAGTGGCACCGATGCGCATCCTCATCGGCAAAGTGGGGCTCGACGGTCATGACCGGGGAGTGAAACTGATCGCGCGTGCGTTGCGGGACGCCGGCATGGAAGTGATTTACACGGGACTGCATCAAACGCCGGAACAGGTGGTGAGCACCGCTATTCAGGAGGACGTCGACGCGATCGGTCTGAGCATCCTTTCCGGGGCGCACAATACGCTGTTCCGTCGCGTATTGGAGTTGCTCAAGGAGCAGGATGCCGAGGATATCGTTCTCTTCGGCGGCGGCATCATTCCCGACCAAGACATCCCAGCGCTCAACGCAGCCGGCGTGAAGGCGCTGTTCAGACCGGGAGCACCCATGCAGGAGATCGTCGCATTCGTGAAGAGTATCGAACGGCGGCATTGAGGGGAACATGCGAACTCTCACGACTGCGATCGTCTCCACATCGGACGAATTCAGGTCGAACCGAGCACATTACGAAGGTCTCCTTGCCGACCTCCAGAAGCATCTGGCTCTCGCCAAAGCCGGCGGGTCCGCTGAAGCCGTCGCACTTCATAAACAACGAGGCAAGCTGACGGCCCGCGAACGGATTGCCGCGTTGCTCGACCGTAACACTCCCTGGCTGGAGCTCAGTCCCCTCGCTGCATCCGGCATGTATGAGGATCAGCTCCCCGCCGCCGGTCTTATCACCGGCATCGGGTATGTGTCGGGCCGACCCTGCGTGATTGCCGCCAACGATGCGACCGTCAAAGGCGGCACCTATTTTCCGATCACCATCAAGAAGCATCTCCGCGCTCAGGAGATCGCCCTCGAAAACCGGCTGCCGGCGATCTACCTGGTGGATTCCGGCGGAGTGTTCTTGCCGATGCAGGCCGAGGTGTTTGCCGACCGGGAGCACTTTGGGCGCATCTTCTATAACCAGGCCAGGATGTCTGCACTTGGCATTCCGCAAATTGCCGTTGTGATGGGCATGTGCACGGCGGGCGGGGCCTATGTGCCGGCCATGTGCGATGAGAACGTGATTGTGAAAGGCACCGGCACCATCTATTTGGCGGGACCACCTCTTGTCAAAGCCGCGACCGGCGAAGACGTCACTGCAGAGGAGCTGGGCGGCGCAGATCTTCATACCAGATTGTCCGGCGTCAGCGACCACCTCGCGGACGACGACAGAGACGCGCTGGAGATCTGCCGATCGATTATCGACACGCTGCCGCGACGACCAGTCCTGCGCAGGCGGGGCGAAATTGACGAGCCTGCTTATCCAGCCGCCGATCTCTATGGACTCATCCCGAGCAATCCGCGCGTGACCTTTGAGGCACGAGAGGTCATCGCCCGTCTGGTGGACGGAAGCCGGTTCCATGAGTTCAAGGCGCGCTATGGACGGACAGTCACATGCGGCTTCGCACGCTGGACAGGCCACGACGTCGGCATTCTCGCCAACAATGGGGTCCTCCTCTCAGAGGCAGCGTTGAAAGGCGCGCATTTCGTGCAACTCTGTGCTCAGCGTCGGTTGCCCCTGATCTTTCTTCAGAACATCACCGGCTTCATGGTGGGCAAGGACTATGAAGCACGGGGAATCATCAAGGACGGCGCCAAAATGGTGCAGGCCGTGGCAACCGCCGATGTGCCGAAATTCACCGTCATCATTGGCGCCTCTCACGGAGCCGGCAACTATGCGATGTGCGGACGGGCCTTTGGTCCGCGCTTCCTCTTCCTGTGGCCCAACGCACGCACATCGGTCATGGGGGCGCAACAGGCCGCCCAGGTACTCGTTACCGTGAAGCAACAGCAGCGGGCCCGTGAACAAGCGGCGGTGGCCGGAGATGAGCAACGCAGAATCATGGATTCGACAATCGCCCAGTACGAGCGGGAAGGCAGCGTCTTTTTCAGCACGGCCCGGCTCTGGGATGACGGCATTATCAATCCCGTAGACACCAGGTCGATCCTCGGACTGTGTTTGGACATTGCGATGACGATGCCGGTGCGCCGGTCCCATCCGCCGGTGTTCCGCATGTGAGGGAGAAATAGGACATCCGATGTCGATCCTTGGACTGTGTTTGGACATT
>DASTFK010000058.1:0-6841 GCA_035719945.1 Nitrospira sp. | reverse complement strand
CGATGCGGTAGCGGACGACCAGGCCTCGTTCGAACGATTCGAAGTGGATGTCGCTGGCGCGTTGGCGGACGGCCTGGAAGAGGACTGAGTTGACCAGCCTGATGATCGGCGCTTCATCGGTCGCATCCAGCAAGTCTTGTGGCTCGTCCAGTTCATGCGCGATCTTGTCCAAATTCTCGCTGGCAGCGATGTCCTCCATGACCTGTTCGGCCCCAGTCGGACTTGCGACCTCGTCATAGCCACGATTGAGGCAGGACATCAGGGACATGGCGCTCGTCAACACCGCTTTCACGGGCATGCCGAGCAGCAGCCGGAGGTCGTCGAGCGCCGCGGTCTCCAAAGGATCCGTCGTGGCGACGACGATCGCCCCGTCGTCGACTTTCAACGGCAACACCTTGTACCGACGCGCAAAATGAATGGGCACCTTTTTGATCCATTGGTGATCGACTTGCGTCACATCCAAATGAGGCAGCCAGGGCATCTCGAACTGAATGGCCAGCGCCTGGAGGAGCAGATCCTCTTCAATGGCCCGGATCTTGAGCAGGGCTTCGCCGAGACGGCCGCCTTTGGTCTGCTGGATGTTCAAGGCTTCCAGCAGCTTGGCTTCCGAGAGTCCGAATTTTTGTTCGAGGATGGCCCCGAGCAAAGGTCTGGTCACAGGCGTGTGCTTGGCCACCAGTCTATCCATTTTTCCAATTCTAGGGTTTGTCCTACTTCCTCTGTCAGGCCCAAGATCACGTAACTACCAGAAAGAACATAAGTTACTCCTGTCCCACCGGCCCTGACAAGAAGCGAGAGCCATAGCCCCCCATCTGGGGAGTATACCCAGGGATACGAGTGGTGTGGGCGCGGATGAGAGGAAGACCTCGATGTCCCGACGGCTACCGAATGTCGAACATCATGGTCGTACGCTGATTACTGCGTAAGATGTCGAGTTTGACGGACTTTTCGTTACGAAGTTGCTGAAATAATGACAGCATGGTTCCGGGATCTTTGATTTCCACCCCATTAACCTGCTTCAAGACATCGCCATATTGCAGCCCGATCTTCTCGTAAAAGCTGTTCTTGGCAATGTAGTCCAAGCGGAAGCCGGTCATGGCGCCGTTGGCCAAGACGGGAACGGCGCGGGCCTGCGACAACAGCTTGGGCAGATCATTCAAGGCCTGTTCAACTTCGCGACGATCGAGGACTTTCTTGATCTGACCTCCGGCTACGGCCGCTGGAGAAACGGTTGACACGACCTGCGCGGTCGGCGGACTCTCCAATCCGGTGGATAGTGGCAAGAACTCCTGTTGAGTGCCCTGCCGAACAAGAATCCCGCTCCGTTGGATCTCAGCAATCTCGCCGATGTCCGGGATCTCTTCGTGGAGCCGGACGAACAGCTGCCGCTTGCTTCCCAACTCTTCGATGATGGCTGACACGCCGCCGCGGTCTCCGACGACCACTCCAAGCAATTTGAGCTTTGAGGCGAGATTCAAGGGTTGCCGCATGGGGGCACCACCGGAGACGCCAGGCATGCCGCCCTCGGCAACGTTTACTGGATCTGGTGGAAGCGGAAACAGCCCGCTCATGCGCACATGTTCGGCGAGAGCCGAGGGCGACCGCGTCGCCGAACTGTCCTGGTCAACTGCCCGGGGCAACGCGACCCCCGAAGGTAGGAACAAGGCTTCGGCAATGACGGCATTGATCGTGTGAGCGATCAAAAACGTCACCCCGAGCATAAACACGAGGATGATCGCGCGACGAGACGTCATCGCGGGAATGGCTCCGATGGTCGGGCGTGCATCGTGGGCTATTGTAATGCGCTCACTTGAGAGGCGCAATAGATGGCGGCCTTTTGGAAGAGAGAACCCCGAGGACCACGATGGTCACACAGGGGATGCAGAAAGACAGGGATGAGATGCGTGAGTAAGTAGACAATCCCTCGCAATCGTTCCATAATTTCGCCCAGCAAGTCAGTTATTTCAGTTATTGTTGTAGAGGAGCGGAACGTGAAGAAAGCGTTGCTCACCGGCATTACCGGCCAGGACGGGTCCTATCTGTCGGAATTTCTCCTCAAAAAAGGCTACGAGGTCTATGGGATCATCCGACGCTCGAGCTCTTTCAATACAGGGCGCATCGACCCCATCTACCAGGATCCCCATGTGCCTCAGCGTCGTCTGCACCTGGTCTATGGCGATCTCAACGATGCCAGTTCGCTAAACCGAATTTTACGAACCGTTCAACCCGATGAAATCTACAATCTCGGGGCGCAAAGTCACGTGCGCGTGAGCTTCGATATTCCTGAATATACCGGAGAGATCACCGGACTCGGCACCGTTCGCCTGCTCGAAGCCATTCGTGAATCAGGCTTGAAGCCCAAGTTCTACCAAGCTTCCTCGAGCGAGATGTTCGGTAAGGTCCTCGAAGTCCCTCAACGGGAGACCACGCCGTTCTATCCGCGCAGCCCCTATGGCGCAGCAAAAGTGTATTCCTATTGGATCACGGTCAACTATCGGGAGGCGTACAATCTCTTTGCCTGCAATGGAATTCTGTTCAACCACGAATCGCCGCGCCGCGGAGAAACGTTCGTGACCAGAAAGATCACGAAGGCGGCGGCTCGCATCAAACTGGGCATTCAGCACGATCTCTATCTCGGCAACTTGGACGCCAAGCGCGACTGGGGATATGCCGGCGACTACATCGAAGCGATGTGGCTGATGCTGCAAGCCGACGCTCCCGACGACTATGTGATCGCCACCGGTGAAACTCACAGCGTTCGGGAGATGCTGGAACTCGCCTTCGATCGCGTCCAGCTCGATTGGAAGCCGTACGTCAAGATTGACCAGAATTACTACCGTCCGACGGAAGTGGATCTGCTGATCGGGGACGCCAGCAAGGCGAAGCGGAAACTCGGATGGGCGCCCAAGGTTGGCTTCCATGAATTGATCAATATGATGGTGGATGCCGATGTCGCCGCTGAGCGTGAACGATTGGAAGGGGTGAACGGAAAGCCGTAGCCATGGAATCGTTCTGGCCAGACAAGCGAGTGGTGGTCACGGGTGGGGCAGGATTCTTGGGTTCGTTTGTCGTGGAGCAGCTCAGGACGAAGGGATGCCGTCAGATCATCGTGCCACGGAGCCGCGATTACGACCTCGTCGAGATGGAAGCGGTGCGTCGCCTGTATGCCGACACGACGCCGGACATCCTGATCCATCTCGCCGCGCGCGTGGGAGGGATCGGTGCGAACCAGGCCAATCCTGGACGGTTTTTCTACGATAATCTCATGATGGGCAGTCAGCTCATCGAAGTCGGCCGTCAGCGCGGCCTGAGCAAATTGGTCGCGATCGGCACGATTTGCGCCTACCCCAAGTTTGCGCCGATTCCCTTCCAAGAAGATGATATCTGGGCAGGCTATCCGGAGGAAACCAATGCACCGTACGGCCTGGCGAAAAAAATGATGCTCGTCCAATCGCAGGCGTACCGGCAACAGTACGGATTCAATTCGATCGTGCTATTTCCGGTGAATTTGTACGGACCCCGCGATAATTTCGACCTTCAAACCTCACACGTGATCCCGGCTCTGATCCGAAAATGTGCGGAAGCTCGAGACGCAGGAGCATCGGAGATTGTCCTGTGGGGTGACGGAACACCCACAAGGGAATTCCTATATGTCGAGGACGCCGCGGAAGGCATCCTTCTCGCCGCTGAACAGTACGACGACTCCCGACCCCTCAACTTGGGGACCGGCGAGGAGATCAGCATCAACGGTCTTGCGACCATGATCGCTGCGGAAGTCGGATACACGGGCCGCATCACCTGGGACAAGACCAAGCCGAACGGTCAGCCCAGGCGATGCCTGGACGTGAGCCGTATCAAGCAGACCATCGGATTCCAGGCCAAGCATTCTCTCCGTGACGGGCTCAAGAAGACGATCGCCTGGTTTCACGCACACCGCAAGACATTACGCGAAGTGCACTTTTAGTGTTCCTCCGATGCCTCAAACCTGGCTGTCTCTTTCGCCATTTGTTCTAACTCATTGACATATAAAGCCTGCCTTCCTGCCTTCGTGTGGCCTGCCTTTTGCTCAGAAGGTGGCCAGGAAGGCAGAACTACGTACCCTCGTCACCTCTAAGGACCAATGACAACCGGGCTGAATGCGGCTGAGAATTATGAACGGGGCCTGGTGCTGAGAAAAGCCGGGCTGTTCAAACAGGCCGTCGAGGAGTTCGAACAGGCGGCGGCCGAAAGCGGGTATGCGCTAAAAGCCTATGCCCAGATCGGCCTTTGCCACACATCGAGGGGTCGGCATGAAGATGCCGTGGCAGCGTTTCGAAAAGCGCTCCAATCCTCCTCCGGGTCAACGAAGGAAAAGGTACAGATTCTCTACGTGCTGGGCCGCTCGCTCGAAGTGTTGGGGCGCATGGAAGAAACACTCGAAGCGTATCGGTGGATCAGGCGAGAGGATCCCGATTACCGAGATGTCGCACAGCGCATTCAACACCTCAGTTCGAAACGATGGTCAGCCGGTGGTGGGCGCGCCGCTCAGCCGTCTTGGGTCACCGGGGTGCTGCGCTCGTGGCAAAGCTTGCTCGGCACGACAAAATAGTCATAGCCCAGTCAAGCTCCCAACCGCCCGGTAGACGCTGCCGGGATCATCCAAAGACCTCCAACCCAGTACCGCCGTCGAATCTTCCACATACCGTACGGTTCTCATCCCGTTGAGCACGCAGGTGACGCCGGGCGTGCTGGTGAGCACCCACAAAGCCTTCCGCGACATCGACTCCCTTCGCTTGGAGTCGGGGAGCAGGGGATTGATCACTGCAGCCACTTGCTGCGTCCGTGCACGGCTATTCTCGGCGGCCCCACGGCGCAGCATCCCGAGCAAGGCGAGAAACCGTGGGATGTACCGGTTTCTCCAGGCCTCCCACTGTTCGGCCGCTGTTCCTTGAAGCATTCGAGGGATCGCCTGCAGGACCTGGTTCACGTGCGGAGCGATCATCTGATGTTCGATCTGTTCCCAATGCTCCAATCCCTGCAGACGGCCCCGTACCGAGGCCAGTTCTTCCGCCCAGTTGAAAAACTCCTTAGGGTGCAGCCCTTCCCCGGCGTGCGGAATGGCCGCAGCCAGCTTGGATCGGTATTCTTCTTCCAAGTCAGCGACAGCGCGCAACGCCTCGTCGATGTTTCCGGTTTCGCCTTCCAGCGGTATATCCGCCAGACGGAGCATGCCGGCACGAGAGGACGGCATGGCGTTGAGCGGCCGATTCACGAGGACGGCGAGATCTTCCTGCTGCGCCAGGTCCAAGACGGTCGTCTCATCCCGTGGTCCGGTATTCGGCCGGCTCCAGACATCGCTTTCGAACAGATTCATCGGACACTGCAGTACGGCGAAGTGATGTCGTGACATCCCGCACGATGCGGCCGCACGCGCGGCAGCCGACACCAACTGGAACAATGACGTCGATTCAGGATCCTCGGCATCCCGTCCTACATTATTTGACGACACCCCGTACCAACCGATGCGGCCAACAGCCACCTGGTTTTCCAAATAGGCGAACGCCCGTTCAATGCGTTCATAGAACCGCTTTCGTAGCTCCACCAGATTGCCTTCCTCTCGTTGCGCCGCTTCAGACAACATATATTCCGGATTGTGCAACAAACAGACATCGAGAGTGGCCAGACCCAGGCGGTCGAGGGAGGCGTCAAGTTGATCAGCAAGAAATTCCGGATGGATGCAGTGCCAAATGCCCTCGCCGTATTTCACCATCTCAGGGTAGGGGCGTCCCGCCCGTTCCCGGGCTTCGGCCTCCTTGAGGTTGTGTCCCTGCACATAGCCAATCTTCGAGACGACGATGACTTCATCTCTCGCGAGGTCATGCTTGGCCACGAGACCGCGGAGAACCGACCCAACCAGGCGCTCACTTTCACCGTCCATATAATTGGTGGAGGTATCCACCACGTTCATGCCGGACGCTAAGGCGGTGCCGAGTGCGGTCGCGTACTCTGGATCAGTGCCGTCGACTCGATAGCCACCGAATCCCAGTCGAGATCCCGTGAGGACCGTCTTCCCAAACCGCACAAAGCCATATTCGAAACGTCCGTCAGGACGAGGGACATTGACAACACGCGCGGCATATCGCGCCGTGCCTTCCACGGTAGCATGGCCGTCAAGCAGCCGACCCTGCAGTTTCAGACCAGCGGCCGTCCGGGGAGACCGCGTGGACAATTCGCGTAGCGCTTCAGCGACGGCCACGGCATCGGTCAACGGCTGTTGGCACGAGAAGTTCCGGCACACATAGAGCGCCGCCCGTCCATCCACCGTCGGTTTCCCCGCAAGCAGCGGATGAGCGGACCCTCCGCCCGAACGATGAGTGATGGCGATAATGCGGTTTGGAAGATACGCCGTTCGCATCGCGCCTTGAATGGCCGCGAAAGCGGCATCATCCGGTGCTCCGACCAGCGCCAATTCGATGGGACCTTCGGTGAGGAAGTCGACGACAGCCAAGCTCTTGGCGAACCCGCGCGGGTATCGGGTCAGGTGCCTGCCATAGGCCCGGATCGCCCCGATGGCCGCCTCGCGAAAATCGGCACGATCCAGATGAAATGACAATCGAGCCAGGAGCATTGCCGCGACCGCATTCCCGCTTGGCGTCGCTCCGTCGGCGCCTTCACGCCCGCGGACAATGAGCATCTCGTGTTCCTTGGCCGTCGTGAAAAACCCTCCTTGCTCGGCATCCTGAAACGAGCGGATCAGGCGTTCAGCCAAGTGGCGGGCCGCATCAAGATAACGGTCGTCTCCGCCGGCTTCATAGAGATCAACCAAGCCTTCCCCAAGGAACGCGTAGTCTTCCAGAACGGC
>DASTFK010000057.1:0-6493 GCA_035719945.1 Nitrospira sp. | reverse complement strand
TCGGTATCGGGAGCGTCTCCCGCTCTTGCCGGAGTTTCTGTCGGTGAGAAACTTCGAGCCTCACTACGGGATCGAATACACGCTATTGGCATTTGCCATGATTCAGACGGTCTTTCCCGCGGCGTCCTTGACGATCGTCGGACAGGGGCCGCAAGAGCCGGAACTCAAACATCTGTCGCAGGCGCTATCAGTACGCAATGTGCGCTTTATGGGGGCCGTCGATCCGGCGGCGATGCCGGATGTCTACAACCGTCATTCGGTCTTCCTGAACTCTTCGTTTGTGGACAATCAACCGTTGTCCGTGCTCGAGGCGATGGCCTCCGGGATGCCGGTGGTCACCACCCCGATCGGTGATATTCCGAACATGATGGCAGACGGCGAATCGGGCACGCTGGTCCCGGCCGGTGATCCCTCCGCCATGGCGAAGGCGGCAACGCTGCTGCTCGAACAGCCTGAGCGCGCGGCGCTCATGGCAGAGCGAGCCAAGGAGTCGCTCATGCAATACGATTGGTCCACGGTTGGGCCCGCCTGGGCCAATACCTACCGGCGGCTTGCATCCGCCTCATCGAACAAGGAGGCGGCCTGACGATGTGCGCTATTGCCGGTATCGTGAAAAGCGATCTGCGTGAACGGGTGGAACGCTCCCGTCTCGTGCGTATGGCGGACGTCCAGCAGCATCGGGGTCCGGATGGGGCGGGGCTGTGGCTCGATGGGGCGGTGGGGCTTGCGCATCGACGGCTGGCCATCATCGACGTCGCCGGCGGACATCAACCGATGACGAACGAGGACGACAGCGTATGGATTGTCTTCAACGGCGAGATTTACAACCATGCCGTGCTGCGCCGCGAAATGCAGCGAGCCGGCCACCGCTACCGGACGAAGAGCGATACCGAGACGATTCTTCATCTCTACGAAGCCTACGGGCCCGCCTGCGTGGACCGGTTGCAGGGGATGTTTGCGTTCGCGATCTGGGACCGGAGGCAACGCCGGCTCCTCTTGGTCCGCGACCGCCTCGGCATCAAGCCTCTCTATTACGCTTGCACCGACCATGAGCTGTTGTTCGCGTCGGAAATCAAGGGGATCGTCGCAGCCGGCGGGCTGAAAGTGGCGTTCAACGAGACGATCCTTCCTGAATATCTCGCGAACCGTTATGTGGCGGGCGAGGAGACGTTTTATCGCGGAGTCAGCAAGCTCCTCCCTGGTCATCTGCTCGAGTGGTCGGCGGAGCAGGGATGCCGCGTCCGCCGGTACTGGCATCCTCCTCAAGACAGCGTGGATCTGGACATTCCGCTCTCCGAGCAGGCGGGGCAGCTCCGGGCCGGGCTTGAGCGCGCGGTGCAGAGTCATCTGATGAGCGACGTGCCGCTGGGCCTGTTTCTTTCCGGGGGATTGGATTCCAGCGGACTCGCGGCGTTGATGGCGCCGCTGATGCCGCATCCGGTGAAAACGTTCGCCGTCGGGTTCGCGGAGCGGGAGGCCAATGAGCTGCAGTATGCGCGGCTCGTCGCGCGCGCCATCGGCGCGGAGCATCACGAGGTGGTGGTGTCGGCCGATCAGTTCATGCAGGCCTTACCGAAGTTGATCTGGCACGAGGACGAGCCGATCGCCTTTCAGTCGAGCGTCCCCCTGTTTTTTGTTTCCCGTCTGGCCAGACAGCATGTCAAGGTTGTGCTGACGGGCGAAGGCGCCGACGAGCTCTTCTTGGGGTACGACTATCGCTACCGGGTCACAGCCCTGAACGAACGCATCGGCCGCGTGTACTGGAAAGGCGTTCCCCGCTTCCTCCGACGGCGGATCACGGGTTCGCTGCCGCTGTTGCCGGTGCCGATCCAACGCTATGCGTCCCGGACGGTACTGGCCTACGAACCGGGTCCCCGCGGGTTGTTCTTCGACAATTTCTCGGTCTTCCCCGAATCGTTGCAACAGTCGCTACTGTTAGAGGGCCGGACGCTTGGAGCAAGCGACCCGTACGCCGAAGGGCTGCGTTACTGGGATGAGCATCGTGGCGGTCTGCTGGAGCGCATGAGTTACGCCGACGTGGCGACGCATCTCGTGGAACTGTTGATGAAGCAGGATCAGATGAGCATGGCGGCTTCGCTCGAGAGCCGTGTGCCCTATCTGGATCATCAGCTGGTCGAGCAGGCGATGCTGATTCCCGGCGGTCAGCGGATGAGGCGATGGCAGACGAAACTCGTCTTGCGCGAGGCGTTGCGGCCTCTCGTACCCGAGGCCGTCCTCACACGATCGAAGATGGGCTTTCCGGTGCCCTTTGGATCCTGGATGCGCGGCGCGCACCGCTCCACGCTCGATGAATATGTCCTGAGTTCCCGAGCCTTGGACCGCAAGCTGTTCAGAGCAGAAACGGTGCGCCGGATTGTGAACGAGCACCTGACGGGCACCCGCTCGCACGGAGATCGATTGTGGCTCCTCGTCAACCTCGAGTTGTGGCTACGGATGGCGATCGACGGCGAGGAACCGCAGCCGCTGGAACGGCGGATGGAGCGAGTAGCGGTATCGGTCTGACAGTGACACGCGCGGCGATGACACCAATTTCTGCGAGGCTGAGAAAAATCGCCGGCATGGAGCCGGCCGAGTGGCGCGTTCGGGGGCGGCAGCTTCTGCTGAGGTCCGGTGAGCGGCTCTTTGGCATGAGGCAGGGCGAGATGAACGACCGAACCTTCCGGCGCCGGTTAGTGTCTCCCTTCGATCAGGCGCCTGTTGAGACGGTGGCCGAAGATGTGCTGGAAGTGATGCGAGGGCTCGATTTCAGCCGTCGTCCCTTCATGCCGCTGTTCGGCGCGCGCGAATTGACGGCCTCGCTGTTCCGCCGGCGGTTTCCCGCCGAATGTGTGCGGTTGCTGCTCCGCGCCGATCGGGCGATTGCCGGACGGTTCGATCTCCTTGGTCTCACCGACGTGTCGTTCGGGCATCCGATCGATTGGCATCTCGAGCCGTTATCGGGCAAGCGGACCGGAAATCCCCATTGGAGTGCGATTGCTTACCTGAATCCGGCCGTCGCAGGCGATAAGAAGATCACTTGGGAGCTCAATCGGCACGCGCATTTCGTCACGTTGGGCCAAGCCTATCTCCTGACCAAGGAGGACCGTTATGCCGAGGCCTTCATCGGCCAACTCACGGCATGGCTGGATGCGAATCCCCCGCGCCGGGGGATCAACTGGGCCAGCTCCCTCGAGCTGTCGATTAGATGCATCGCCTGGCTGTGGGCCATGCCCTGTTTTGCCTGGTCCGGCCGGCTTACCCCTACCATTATATGGAGGGTCTTGAAGAGTCTGGCCCAGCAAGGGTCGTATATCGAGTCGTACCTCTCGTATTACTTTGCGCCGAATACGCATTTGACCGGGGAAGCCCTGGGACTCTTGTACCTCGGCACCGCCCTTCCCTGGCTCACCGACGCCTCCCGCTGGCGCGAATTGGGTCTGCGGATCTTGCTCGAGCAATTGCCACGACAGGTGCAGCTCGACGGCGTGTATTTCGAACATGCCTCCTACTATCACCGATACACAACCGACTTTTATGTTCACGCCATTTTGTTGTCTCGTGCCGGAGGTCTTGCGCTACCGCCGGCCGTTCCCGAGATGCTCGCAGGGTTGCTCGATCATCTGCTCTGGATCACGAGACCGGACGGAAAGAGCACGCTGTACGGAGACGATGACGGCGGCCGGCTGTTGACCTTGCATCAGCGCGAGTCGGGCGACTTCCGCGATACGTTGCAGACCGGAGCGGCACTCTGTGGCATCGGCACAGGGAAATGGGCAGCCGGGCCGGCCTGCCCGGAAGTCTTATGGCTGCTTGGGCCGGAGGGACTTGAAGCGTATGACCGCCTGGCACCGGTGGAACCGGAGAGCGTGATCAAGCAGTTTCCGACGAGCGGGTTCGTCGTGCTTCGGGACGGATGGAACGAGCGATCGAGCTATGTTTTCGTGGATGCCGGTGCGCACGGGGCCATGAATTATGTCCATGCGCATGCCGACGCCTTGTCGTTCGAATATGCGTCGAACGGCGTCACTTGGATGGTCGATCCGGGCACCTACACCTATACCAAGGATCCGGCGCTGCGCGATCAGTTCCGGTCCTCTTCCGCCCACAACACGCTGGTTGTGGAAGGACAGTCTCAATCTCAGACCAGCGGACCGTTTTCGTGGGCCCAGGTTGCTGAGACCACCTTGCAAGAGTTGACGGCGACCGCTGAGGGCTCAACATGCCGGGGGGTACACAATGGCTATGAACGGTTCAATCCTCCAGTACGACATCAGCGGTCTATTCAGCTCATCAAGAGACCGGATCGTCCGGCGAGCTCGTATCTCTTGATAGAAGACCGGATCACCACTGCCGGCTCGTATCGTTATCAGCTCAGGTTTCATCTCGCGCCAGACTGCAAGCCCGCGCAGGGCAGCGCCAGGTTCATCGTCCACCATCCCAACGGCTCTCAACTTGCGGTGGGCATCTGGCTGGTCGATCCACAGCGCGTGGGCACGGCGCTTCCCATCGGGGTCGAAGAGGGGTGGGTCTCTCCCGACTACGCGCGAAAGTTGCCGGCACCGATCCTCGTCGCCAATGCCGAAGGGGCGGGGGATCAAATGTTTGTGACGGTCCTCGCGCCCCTCGATGGGGAGGCGGTCGTTGAGTTGGAATGCCTCGCACGTCTGGCCACCGACCTGGATGTGCAGTACGCCGCCTGAACCCGATCTCAAATTTCAGATCCAAATCGCAAATTCCAGGTCTCCGATGCGACTGCTCTGGCTCAAGACCAACCTGCTGCATCCTGTCGATACCGGCGGGAAGATCCGCACGTATTTCATGTTGCGCGAACTCAAGCAGCGGCATCATGTGACCTATCTGGCCCTCGACGACGGGACGGCGGCGCCTGATGCGGTCGCGCGAGCGGCTGAGTACTGTCATGACCTGATCCGTGTTCCTCATCGCACCTCCTCAAAGTTCTCGCTCCGGTTTTTCGCCGAACTGGCGAAGAATGTTGGATCGCCATTGCCCTATGTCGTCGAGAAATATCGGTCGTCCGAGTTTAGGCGGGCCATCGCGCGCGAACAGGAAAATGCCGATCTCGTGGTCTGTGATTTTCTGTTTCCCAGCGTGAACGTCCCGGAGCCGCTCTCCCGCCCGGCACTCTTGTTCCAACACAACGTCGAGGCGCTGATTTGGCGGCGCCACGCGGAGACTCAACGCAACCGGGTGGCTCGCCTGCTGTTCCAGAATCAATGGCGCCGCATGCGGGCCTTCGAGCGCACGGCCTGCCATCGATACGACGCCATCGTGGCTGTCTCGCCGCAGGATCGCGCCATTATGGAGCGGGAGTATGACGCCCCTTTAGTCCGTGAGATTCCGACCGGGGTGGATACGGACTACTTCCGGGCCTCCGGATCCGTAGAACCCGATCCGTACCATCTGGTCTTCAGCGGCTCGATGGACTGGCTGCCCAACGACGATGCGATGAAATACTTTGTACGCTCGATTTTTCCGAGAATTCGGGCCTCGTGTCCGGAAGTGGTGTTGACTATCGTCGGCCGCAAGCCCTTTCCAAGTCTGACCGCCTTGGGACGGAACGACCCCAGCATCCGCGTCACGGGCCAGGTCGAGGACGTGCGCCCGTATCTCGAACGGGCAGCCGTGTATGTGATCCCGCTCCGAATTGGCGGAGGCACCCGGCTCAAAGTCTTCGAAGCCATGGCGATGGGAAAAGCCGTCGTCTCCACCTCCATCGGCGTCGAAGGACTGCCCATCGTCAACGGAACGGATGCCCTCGTGGCGGACGAGCCGGACGCGTTTGCAGACGCCGTCGTGCGGCTTCTCCGTGACCGAACCCGTGTCGGCCGTCTCGGCCAGGCGGCTGCGGGAAAGGTCAGGGCGCAGTTCGGGTGGGCGCCCGTGGCTGCCTCATTCATCCAGGCCTGTGAGTTGGCCCGCAGGCGGTGGAAGGACAAGCGTGAACACCCGGACGCGCGATCGGCCGATGTGGCGGCTGAGCACGCGTCCTATGTCAATGCACAGCAACTCGACATTTCTTGAGGAGGCTCGAATGCGAATAAGCGTGTTTGGTCTTGGCTATGTCGGCTGCGTTTCATCGGCCTGTTTCTCGGATACTGGGCATGAAGTGATTGGCGTGGATACCAATCCCTTGAAAGTCGAGATCATCAATGACGGCCGCTCGCCCGTCGTCGAACCAGGGGTCGAAGACCTCATAGGACGGGGGGTCAAGGACAGGCGAGTGCGGGCGACGACTGATGCAACTGACGCCGTGCACAACAGTGATCTGTCGCTGGTGTGTGTCGGCACCCCCGGTCAGCCCAACGGCTCGTTGGATTTGTCCTACGTCAAGGGCGCCTGCAAGCAGATTGGTCTGGCGTTGGAAAGCAAGCGACGGTTTCACGTGATCGCGATCCGGAGCACGATGCTGCCCGGGACGATTGAAGACACGGTTGTGCCGACACTCGAGGTCTATTCGGGAAAAAAGAACGGC